>CAZXXI010000006.1:0-19791 GCA_964644815.1 uncultured Muribaculaceae bacterium | reverse complement strand
CAACTGCTCCGTGTATCTGTCGATGACTGCGTTCTCATTGAACTCTGTCACCGATGCCACGATTCCCGCTGTGTTATCCGCAACAACCTCCTGCATGAGCCTCAACCGCTCGTATTCCTCCAGTGTCAACTCCCGCTCCTCCCGTTGCCATCCGGTCACTTTCGTTCCGTCTGCCTCGGTCTTTGTCTCCTGCCGGACATTTCTCCTCTGATATACTGTCGTCGGTGACAGTGTCGTGTCGAACTCCTCCGGCTTGACCGCCTCCGTTCCGAACACTTCTCTCCATTCTTTCATGCTTTTCTCGCTCCTTTCGCTTTGAATGTTTGCTCACTATCTTTTTTAACTTCTTTACATTCACATGAGGCTTTATCCTCTGCAAATACATGTCATAGGTGTCTGTGTTGGATATATACCCCATGTATGACAATATTGCGGTTGCGTCATACCATGTGATTTTCGGTTTTTTCGCAACCCTGTTCACCTTTCTTGTGCAGCTTAACATGATAGATTCCCGCAGGATTGTCTTGTCGTGATAAAACTGAAATCCCATAAAATCAAGCGGTCTCCCTTTTCTTGCTCCGGTCTTTCTTTCTATGTAGTCAAACCGGAACACCTGCCAGTTTCCTTTCATCTGCAAATTGAAATGTTCATGCAGATATGTTTCGATGCTCTGCTGCATCCGGTGTAATTCCTTTTTATTTTTCCCGAACACGACCATGTCGTCCATATACCGGATATAATGCACCGCCCTCAACTGTTCCTTGATGTAGTGGTCAAGAGGCTGTAACATAAAATTTGATAGCCACTGCGATGTGTAAAACCCTAAAGGCAACCCCACCTCGCTCCCGTCAATAATCAGTTCGAGGATGTACAACATCCGCTTGTCTCTGATTTTCTTTGCAAGCCACCCTTTGAGGACATCATGGTCAATGCTCTCGAAAAAGTGTCGAATATCCATCTTGAGGACATATTTACAATTCTTTTTGTCTGTCTGAATCCATTTCTCAATGTACCGTTTCCCGTAGTGTGCCCCACGGTTCGGAACACTCCCGCAGGAAAACTCATACATTCCTTTCATGAATATGTCATAACAGGCAGCGACAACGATGTGATGAATCACCTGCTCATAATTGTAGCGAGGTTTCTCAATCATTCTCGTTTTCTTGCTTGTTCCCTCGTTGATGCACACTTTCCCGTGTCTCGACGGTCTCCATGCCTTTTCCGGATGCGGTACGTCGTACCACTCCGGTGCTGTGTTCTCAAGTTGCTCAATGACATTCTCGACATGCTTTTGAATGTTGTTCGGGTCTAATATCACCGCAACGTCCGGACGCTCTGTCTTGCCCTTTGCTGCCTTGTGAAATTTCTTCTCAACATTGCTATGCTCTAGCATAGGCTTGTACAGGTTATTGACGGATTTGTTTCCCATTCTTTCTTATCACCTCAAGGTCTTTCTGATGCTCTTACTCGACCCTGCCTGCATCGGTACAATTTCCACTGGTTAGATGTATTCCAACATCCTGCGGTGTAGGAAAAAGGTGTGCTTTTGATTAAACGCTCCGTCATTTGATAAGATTGGCTCGCCACGATGTTCGTGTTCACGTTCGTCGCAGGGTTGTTCACATTCCAGTACGAGAGACCGCACTTCGACGCATTACTGCGGTTGCCACCGAACAGGGCAAGGACGCACACCGATTCCCCTATCATGTCAAGGTCATCATTTTTTCATGTCGGAGATTTTATCACAATTTTTCCCGTTTGTGTCGGTCGCTCGCCCTCTTTCCAAAATCATGGAAAATCCCGCTCCGCTCAATGCCTCGGAGGGTAAACCCTCCGAACCTCCCTTTGCGGGGGAGTAAACTCCCCCGTTCCCCCTCGGCTGCTACGCAGCAACAGGCGGTTTGCAAGAAAGGCTCGCCACGATGTACGTGTTCACGCTCGTCGCAGGGTTGCTCACATACCAGTACGAGAGACCGCACCTCGACGCAACACTGCGGTCGCCACCGAACAGGGCAACTGCTACAATCGCATTGTTAAAATAGCATCCATCGCACTCATAAGTTGTTTCACTTCCGGACACAACGGTCGGAATCCTGCCGATGTCCGATGCCATTTCCATTTTTGAAATATATCCTCCGGATGTTCCCGTCACGGTCATTCCTGTGTTAATATATCCCTCACCTGTCGAATTGTACGGAGGAACAGGTTTTACATAATAAATTCCGTTAATCAGCAGCAACCCCCGCAGACGTTTCCAAAAGTTTGCGAAAAAGTTCTCGCAATAGAACACCTTGACCGCCTGTGTTGTCGATGTATAACCGAAAAACTGTCCTTTTCCGTTGAGTGTTCCAGTCTGTAAGAAATTGTCGGAGTTGCTGTTTCCGTTCCCGAACTTTCCCTGTGAATTGGTGCTCTTTGAAATCATCGTACACATTTCATACATGAGAACAATTTCCGAAAACGACTGCTTATCCCACCGCTCGCCATTCTGTTTTGCTGCGGTCGTCTCCTGCTCGTCTGTCATTGATGCGGTCGGTGTCTGTCCGGACAGAGAACGCAAACGACTATTGATGACCGTTCCCTCATACATCGGAAAATATGTCACGGGCAAAATGTTTCCATCTTCGTCAGTATGTGCGTATGCCTTGTATGTGTCATCATACTGGGTTTCGCAGAACACGACAAAATCATAGTTGTTCTTCGACCACCGTTTGACCCAAATCAGCGGAATCTCTGACATCGCATTTCCCCCGTATGATGTGTTTGCAATGTCGGATGGTGTTCCGTCCAGTTTGAGTGCATGGTTCTCATGATTCAGTTCATAGTCAACTGTTCCGTCTGTCCTTACCATGACCGGACGGTTGTTCTTTACAAACCAAATGTCTCCCCAGTCTCCATAATCGAACCCGCCTCCGGAGAAATTCATTCCTGCGGGTGTCATTCCGACCGCATCAAACAAATAGGTGACACGGGTCGCCGGATTGCTGTCAAGGCGGTTGATTCTCATTCCGTACCGCTTTGGTTTTTCCTCTGCCCCCTTGATGATTTTCCTTGTGTTCTCAAGAATCTCCTGTGATGTCGATTCTTTCGCCATAAATATCCTTTCACCTGCTGCCATTATTCAGTTACCTCCTCACTTTCTCCGGTGTTATCTGATGCGGTTTCTTTCTCTATTTCCTCAAAATAGAGTGTACCCGCTGAAATTCCCATCCGGTATTTGATTGCTGTTGCATCGTCCGTCAGTTCAACGGTTGTCGCCATCGCCTTAATTTCTGCGATGTACTCCTCGCCTCTTTTGACCATATCGTCATAGTAGGCTTTTGCATCCGTGTCCATGCCCTCTTTGATTTCTCTGACCTCCTCGATGTCAAATGCAACGGGTAACTGCATGAACTCGGTTGAACCGTTTCCGATGCGGATGATTCTGTGACCGCTCGTTGTGGTCTCAAGACCCAGTTCTCCGTCATCGAGAACTCTTTTCGCCTCCGTCCACTCGGCGGTCGTGCCTTTCTTGATTGTGATTGTAGCTGTCGCCATTTCCTTTCACCTCTTTTCTAAATTGTGTGTGACGTTCCTGCGATGTATTTGTCATAGTCTGTTGTGAACGGTGTTCCTCCCTTGACCAGTAAAAGGTCGGTTGATGACGGTGTTCCCCCGTCCACATTGACATTGATGTCCTTTTCCAGTTCACGGATGCGTTCATAATAATCTCTTACTGCAAGCAGAATCGCATCAAGTCCAGACTGTGAAATGATGATTCTGTTTGCCTCCTCCGTCGCTGTTAGACACTTCTCTGTCTGTTCGATTGCTGCCTCCATCGCTTCGACACACTTTGCGATTGTTTTTGCAGTGTTGTCCTCTCTCCGGTTCTCTCTGATTTCCCTCGCCCGCTCTGCGGTCTCTCTCAACCGCTCCTGTGCCTCTCTGATTGCCTCCGCTGCCTCAATATCGTTCTGTGTGTCCTGTGCAATCTGTAAAGCCTCTCTCGCTGCGTGAATGGTGTTCTCAAGCCTCGTATATTCTCCGGAGTGCATGATTTCAGCATCGTCTCTCTGTGACGGAAAAATCTCCATTTCAAAATTTGCACTGGTCAGCAACGCACCGTTTTGATATAACTGCACCTCACAAACCGCTGTTCCGTGTGCCATCAACATTCCCCTTGTGAGAGGAATGAGAGCCTCGTTTCCTAACCTCTTACCGTCGTTGTGAACATGCGTCCTGTCCGGCTTTGTCATGTTGATAATGACCTCCACATTGTCCGGTATCTCATACACGACACCGTCCTCCATGAGTGTCACTCCGACATAGCGTGTTCCCATATCCATTTGTTTTGCTGCGACTGCAAAATGCTGTGTGTCTCCGTACAAATCAACCTTAATGTGTCTTATAATCTCCATACTGTCTCACCTCCTCACGACAATTCCTGCTCTGTCTTTTGAACCTCCTCGAATGACAACCTTGTGTTTGCCAGTTCGACCTTGTTCTTTTCCCGTGTCTGCGGGTATTCGTAAAACTTCACGATGCGGTGGCTCTCTCTGATTCCCGTTGACTTTGAAATCAGCAGCACCGTGTCTCCCAGTGCGATGCTGAACACTTCCTTGTGTTCCTCTGACTGCTCCGCAAGGTTGACAACATCCGCTGTGTATGACTTATAAGGCTTTGAGATTTCATCCAGTTTCGCCTCCGCATCCTCTTTCAGTGATTCAACGTCCGTGTATCTTTCATCTTTCCACGTCATTGTTTTCACTTTTTTTGAATACTGATAATTCTCGATGTAATTTTTCCCGTCGATGTTCAGCATCAACCCGTCTTTCCCGACCGGAATGAGCCTCGTTGCAAAATCGTATGAATTTGACTGCACCTGCAATTTTTTGAGGTTCAGACGTTCGATGAAATATGCTCCCCTGTCCTCACCGTATTTCTCATATATTGAAATCGCTTTGCAGATAGAATCAAACACTATCTCGCATCTATATGTTGTGATTGCCTGTTGTGCGACATCCCATGCGGAACAGTTCTGCTCAATGCGAACTGTCCTTTTTTTCGTGACATCGCACCGGATGACCCTCCACCCTGTTCCGGACACTGCCTCGGTCAGACATTGCTCCACTGTCTTTTCAACCGTCTCGAATCCCTGCGGGTACTGCTTGCCCTCCAGTTCCTCGACGTTCAATGTTCCGGTGCATTTGAACCATTCCCCGCTCGGTTCAACCTGTTTGATGACAAATTCATCCTTGTCGGTTCTGATGTAACCCTCCTCTTTGATTGAGGATGCAAAACGGTTCGTCCTGCGGAACTCAAACGTGATTTCCTTGTCTCCGGTTTTCAGCGTGCTCGTGATGCAGGTGGCTTTGATTCCGGACAATATACACACTTTCTCATGTAAATCGTTGTATAACTCCATTCTGCTGCCTCCTATAACCACATAGGCTTATACTGTAATGTGATGATTGCGTTCCGGTCGGAAAATATGAGGTGATGTGCCTTTTTTGCTCCTGTCAGCAGATACGGAAATTCCATCAAATACACGTCTCCGAACTTGTTCTGACCGTCCATTGTGACGAATCCGGTCTCACCGTCGATGATGACCGTCGAACCTCTCGGAATCGTGCTGATGACTATTTCTCCGGACGGAAAACCGTTGATTCTCAATTCCTCAATATATTCCGTCGCTGTGATTGTCAGCTTGCACGGTGTCGTTCTGTTCCCTGCTGCCTCGAACTTCATTTCATGCGTGTTCTGCCATTTCAATTCCACCTCATTACTGAACCAGTAACCCGTGAATTTGAACTCCGCTGTGTACCGCTCTTTTGTGATGGTCTTGTTCAGCGTGTTTCCCGTCATGTACCCTTTGAAGTGTCTGCTATATCCGTCAAGCGTCAGAACAACTCCCTTTTGCAGTTCTGCGTTGAAGTCGCTGACATGCCTCTGCACCTCGTCTCTGTTCCTGCCTCTGAATAACACCTTGACCGTCAATCCGGACAACGGTGTGTATGTCTCCGATTCTGACGGTGTCAATGCCCCGTCGAACATTTCCACCGTCACATTCGTCTGTGGAGGCTCGAAATCAACTGTCAACTGTTTCGCATCGAATGAACGAATGTCCTTGTCGTCAATTTTCATTTCTTACCTCCGTTTCTTTGTTGCTATCGCAAGATTATCACTGACCTTTTCGGTCGTCCGGTTCGCCACCTCGTCACCGTCGATGTAGGTGTGAACCTCTATATGATTGTTTACGCTTTGATTGATTGCTTTCAGTTTCCGGTCAAGCATTGAGTTCAACTGCATGTAAAACTCTGCCAGAGGCAAAATTGCCTCTGCTCCTGCCTCCCCTCCTACCATGAGCCTCGTTCCGTTCATCCCGAACACGGTCGGATTCATCATGATACCGCCTGTTCTGTACCACTCCACTCCGAAATGCGGAACTGACGGAGGGTTCAGACTGAATGAACCGGATATTTTGAAATGAGGCAGCTTGATACTCGGTAACGACCAAGAGAAATTGAAAAAGCCTTTGATTTTCTCAATCGCTCCGGAGACGACGGACTTTGCAGCCTCCATCTTTTCGGAGAACTTCGACCGTATGCTTTCCATGACCGAACCGACCGTTGACAGTGCGGAATTGAGTTTTGATGAAAAGTCCGATTTTATCGTCTCTAATTTTGAGGAAACATTGCTCTTTGCTGCCTCCATCTTAGAGACTGCTGTTGACTTTATATTTTCATAACCGGATGACCAGTTTGTCTTGATACTCTCCAGTTTTGAGGAGAAATTCGACCTGATTGTCTCTAACTTTGTGACGACATTGCTTTTTGCTGCCTCCAGTTTCGACGCTGCTGTCGTTTTCAAGTTCTCATATCCTGCCGACCAGTTCGTCTTGATGCTCTCAACCTTTGAACTGAATCCCTGTTTCAATGATTCTAGCTTTGATGATGCGTTTGCGTTCCACTCCGACATTTTCGTCGAAATAGAGGTTTTCATGTTCTCCCATTCGGTTGATACCTTTGACTTGACCTCGTTCACTTTGTTTGAGAAATTGGTCTTGAGCGATAACAGTTTGTTGCTCGCATCCGTATTCCACTGCTGCATGGTCGTTGAAATCGTCGATTTCATGTGCGACCATCCCGTTGCAACATAGGTCTGTATTCCGGAGACTTTCTCGTGGAAATTTGTCCGGATTTCTGTCAGTTTCGTCGCTGCATTGGTTTTCCACTCGGTCATCTTTGTCGTGACGGTCGTTTTCATGTTTTCCCAACCGTCACGGACTTTTGTCTTAATCTCGTCAGTCTTTTCAGAAAACTTTGTCTTGAGTTCCGTCAGCTTTCCTCCGGTCAGATTATCAACAAATGTGAATCCTGCGGAATAATAACCTTTGATTCCCTCCCAACCTGCTGCAACGATTCCTTTGATACCGCCCCCGTTTTCTTCGTAGGCGGTTTTCATGTTCCCCAGTTTCTCCTTTACAGTGTCAACTGCTGCCCCCATGATGTTTGATGCGGTCTCTTTGACTGCACTGAACGCTTTTGACGCAGCCTGTCCGATTCCGGAATTAAGAAATTTATTCTTTACCTCCTCGATTTTCTCTTTCGCACTGTTCAACGCTCCCGTGATGGTCTCTTTTATCTTCCCGAATCCCTCTTTGACCGTTGACCATAGCTTGTTCACTGCGTTTCTGAACGTCTCTGATTTGTTATATAAAAGCACGAATCCGGCGACCAGTGCTGCGATTGCGATGACGACAAGTGCAATCGGGTTCATAGACATAACGACATTCAATGCGGACTGTGCCACTGTCATCGTTTTTGTTGCTACCGTTCCGGCGATGCTTGCTGCTTTATGTGCTGCCATTGCTGCGGTGCTTGCAGTCGCCTTTGCTGCGTGTGCGACAAACCCTGCTGCCGATTTTCCCAAATTCAGCACGAATGTTCCCGCACTCTTTCCGGCACTCAACGCATTTGTTCCGAACGTCTTGACTGCTGTCGCTGCTGTCGGTGCTATCTCTTTCACTTTCTTGTAACCGTCAACAACACTTTTCACACCTTTTGTCATCTTCCCGAACGCTGTCGTGGCGGGTCCTATGGCAGCGACCACCGCACCGATTTTGATGACATTTTGAGCGGTCTCGGAATCCATATTCTTGAGCACGTTCGTCACGTCTCCGATGACCTCTTTCACGGTTGGCATGATGTCCTTTCCCAACCGCAGCAGTTCATTTCCTAAAGGCAAAAGGGAGGTCTGCAATTCTCTGAACTGGGTCTTTAACTGCGTAGAAAAAGAATTGTTCACCTGCTCCCCCGCTTTGACCGTCGCTCCTTCGACGTTCTCAAGTCCTCCCTCTATATCTGCAAGCGACAACACCGTGTCTTTCCCTAAATCCTCCCACATCGTTCCAAACAGGTCTACACCTGCGATGTTCTGTGAAATAGGGTCATCCATGTTTTTCAGTGCAACGAGGGTCTCGTGAAATGCCTGTGACGCTGTGTCTCCCCCTGCTGCAAACTTTTTCGCCATCTCGTCCGCATTTAGTCCGATTCTGTTGAACCCGTCCACTGTCGTGTCCGAACCGTCAACCGCTCTGATGCTGAACTCTTTCATTGCGTCGCCGACTTTGTCAAGATTAAACGCTCCGTTTTGTGCTCCTTGAATCAAATAAGCCATTGCGGTCTTTGCGTCCATTCCTAACGCTTGGAACTTCGGCGAATATTCCCGCATGGTGTCAAGCAGTTCTCCCGAATAATTCGCTCCGTTTTGGAATCCGACCGTCAGCACATCCATTCCCTCGCTGATGTCGTCAATAATTCCGTTGTTTTTCATGGTCGTCAGAGTTCTCGCCAGTTCCTCGTTCTCCGTTCCGAACATATCGGACATGGTCATCATCTGCTCGGCGATTGCCTGCTGCTGTTCAACAGACATGTCTTTCGCCCCTTTGATGTTCTGAACGAGTGTGACGACCGCAGACGAACAGTCACCCAAACTCTCCCCGAATCCATTTGTGTAAAGATTTTGAGCGACGGTCTTGAGTTTCTCTGTCTCCTCTGCTGTCAATCCCAACTGACCCTGCATCGACATCAAGTCATTTTCGACATCGTATGCGTTTTTTGCAACTGCGGTCGCCATTCCTGCAATTCCCGCAGAAACAACGGTCATCTTTTTTCCAAAACTCTCTATTTTCTCACCCGCTTTTTCACAAGCGGATGCAAATTCATCCAGTTTATGATTCTTTAATTCCTTGTTGACATTCTCAAGTTCACCCTCCATCTCGGTGAGTTTGGTCTTTGCCTCATTGACCGCAATCTTTTGTTTTGACAGTGCTGTCTCTGTCTTTCCGATTGCGGTCTCATTATCCTTGAACTCCTGCTTTAATTTTTCAAGCGTCTCTTTCAGTGCCTTTGACTGTTCGGAGTTCTTTCCCGTCGCCTTGACAGAATCCTCATAAGCCTGTTTCGCAGCCTCGACCTTGCCTCGCAACTCCTCCTGTGCTGTCTTTTGCTCTGAAAGCCTTTTTGTCAACAATTCCTGTTTCTCTGTTGTCAGAGAAACGATGTTCTTTTGTACTTCGATTTTTGCTGTGAGGCTTTGTGCTTTCGCTTTTAATGCGTCCGCTGCTGAACCGAACGACTTCGCCTGTGCCTGTGCCAGTTTGAACTCGCTTGACAGTTCTTTCATCTGCTGTGCTGCCGACTTCATTTGTGACTGGTAATCAGACGAATTTGCGGAAATCTTCACGCTTGTATGTGCCATCGGTTCACCTCCTCCCTTTTATGTGTTCTCGTTCACCGTCTCAAGTTCAAATTTCAGATATTTCAGCAGTGCGACAATGTCCTCTTTCATGCACTGCCCGTATGATTCCCGCAGGAGACGGATTGCGATTTTGACGACACGGTCAACAATCTCACCGCATGTCCTCCATGTGTTCTGCTCCTCCTGCTCCTCGTCCTCATACCCGTTTTCTTTGTCGTACTCGTCAAATGCAGATTCCTCTTTCTCGACTGGTTCTGCCTCGACAATGTTCAGCAGTGCATCGGAGACGATGTTTTGCATGATGAAATGAATCCCTTTCGCTGCTGTCAGAAATTCAATGACATCCATCGCCCCCAGTTCCTCAAGCGACATCCGGTTTCCGAAAATCTCTTGAATGATTCTCTTGTTGAAAAACATTGCATACGCTTTTTTGTCAGAACTGTTTCTCTCCATGAACGCAGCATATTTTTTATACTGCTCCACTGTTATGTGGTTGACGAATAGCCTTTCATTCCTGCAAGTGACCGTTATTTCCGGAATCACTTGCCATTCTGAAAATTTTTCATTATCTTCTCCATGCGAGTGTTCATTTCACTCGCAATCCCCATGTCAATCATGTTAAATTCGAGGATGATTCCCGCTGCATCCAGTCCGGTCTCTGCGTCCTTTAATTCCTCGACAGTGAACTGGTCTCCGTATGCCTTGCAGATAAACAACATCATTGCCTCGATTTCCTCTCTTGAATAACGCTGACTTGCACGGTTTCCGGATGCGGTGTCGATTTTCTCTGCCAGTTCCAAATACTCCATGTATGTGTCCGCTGACATTTTCCCCATTTTGAACTCTTTGTGGTTTACGATTATTTCTCTGCTCATTGAATTATCCTCCTGTTATATTTGCTCTGTTGTTCTCTCTGACCTGTCACGCTGCTGCGTTCGGGTATTCCTGCACCGCTGCAAACCAGTCATTGATTGCTGTCGCTGCATCTGTGTCCTCTGTCACGAGGTTCGATTCATCGACCGAAATCTCATAGAGGTTGTCGATGCTCCTCTCGTAAAAGCTGCCTTTTATGCTCTTTGTGGTCGGCGACAGTTTACCCTCTTTCGTGTTCGCCTCCTCGCTGATGCCCTCTGCGAACTTCCCAACGTAAAGCCATTTGAACTCATACTTTCCGTTGAGTTTTCTTTCTCTCCATCCGACTGCGACCTCCGGTGCTCTGTCATCCGCTGACTTTTTCAAGAATCCTTTTTCGTATAACTGCCCGAACAATGCGACCCTGTCCTGCGGTGCAAGTGCATTGATTTCCAGTTCCACGTCCGTTCCCTCATACGATGTGATAACCTCCTCGGTGTTGTCGTCAGAGTAAATCTTTTCACTCGTCCACTTTTCGTCGATTTTGGCTTTGATTGCCCTTGCCAGTTTCACCGGAACTCCTGCGGTGTACTCCGTAGCAGTGTTTTTTGTCACCGCTGCGATGTAGAAATCTTTAAGACCACACGTCCTGCTCCTCACAATCTGCTGTCCTGTTTCACTCATTTTCCTGTTCCTCACTTTCATAGTATTTTGAAAATCTCTGTGCTTTCATATAGATTCCATCCTCCGGCTTTGAATCGTCTCCGTTCCTGCCCTCGAATGAAAATCCGTGCTGTTTCATGAGAGACTTGATTTCCCCTGCCAGTTCCACCTCGTCATCCCTTGAAAAAATGGTAACTTGCACGGAGAGCGTCACTCCCTCCGCATCGTCGTCCGAAAAATTGTCGTCACTCTCCCCTAAATCCCACAAGGTAACATGACGCTCTTTGATGTCTTTGTCATACCATCCCTGCATCACAATGATTCCTCTGCTGCTGACTGGTTCGAGTGCCTCCGATGCGTCTTTTATGATGTCCGGTCTGCTGCCCATGCTTATCACCCCACTGTCCTGTCTAAAAATGCTTGATACTCCTTTTCTGCGATTTTTTGCAGTTCACCGTCTGCCTCCCTGCCTGTCGCATAGATAAATTCTTGAGGCGGTCTGTAAATCGTTCCCCAGTTTATGAAACGGACATAAAAGTGACCGCCCTCGTCCTGCGTGTTCTTTTCCCACCCGACATCCGCTGTCGCTCCCGTTCCTTTCACTTTGACCTTTCCCATCGGTATTTCATCCGCTGCATGTGCGGACACCGACGACTTTGAACCGAATCCCCGACCGCTCTTTGTGATGTCTGCCGATTTTGGCATTTTCCCGGACATGATTCTTTGAACGACAGGCTCGGCGGTTTCTGCAATTTTTTTGTTCACCGCTGCAATTTCACTGTCTGTCGCTGCCCTCTCAAATGCTTTCACAAGTTCCTCAAGTCCTTTGAACTCCATTTCAACCTGCATCTCACCACCTCCGTGTCAGAATGTGACACCCTATGTGACTGAACGACATTTCAGCAGTACCCACCCGTTGTCCGTGAACATCGGTGATGCGTCATAAATCTTGAACTCCGTTCCGTCGTACTCCGCAGAAAACTCTTTCATTTTCAGTCTGACCTCTTTCATTTTTTTGCAGTTCCGAACCTTGAACACAATCGTGTTCTCAAGACCTGTCTGCAATGCTGCGTATTTCTCATTTGTTCCCAAACTCTGAACCTCGCACCAGCACTCATAGAACACGCTTGTCATCGGCTTTTTCCTGCCCTCCGTGACCTCTGTGGTCGTTCTGATAATCTTCACCCGTCCGGTCGTCATGCCCTGCCACCTCCATAGATTTCTTTCAGCAGCATCGAGGAGACCGCATTTGTCACGCTCCTTGCGTCTTTCTGATACTTTTCACGGTTGTCATACAGTTCTTTGACAAATGAGAAAACAAGCAATCTCTGACGGAATGTCAGATTGTACGGGTCGAAATCCGGAATCAAGTCCGACATTTCCTCGAATGTTGCCTCAAGCATGATTTCAACGATGTCCTCGTCGTCGTCATAGTCAATGTGGTCGTACTTTTTGCACTCCTCAAGCAGTTTCGTTTTATATTCCTTTTTCTCCTCGTCCGTCATTCTTCTCACCTGCTTTCATATGCAGGGCGGGAAAACCGCCCTGCTGCCTGTCCGTCTTATCCCTGCACGACTTCCGTGATTTCACCCTTGACGATTGCACCCTCGTCAACAGGCTGCACATCGAAACGGTCACGAACCTTGATTCCGGTCATGTCTTTCTCCCACAAGCCTGCTGCCTTGTCATTCATGTCAATGGTCATCACGTTGCGGTCAAAGAGTGTGATTGCCTCTTTCATGTCACCGCAGAAAACAGGGTGTTTGTAACCTGCGATTTTTGCCTTTACTGTGGTTGTGTAACTATTTCCACCCACTTTCACCACATAGCATCCCGATTCGTTTACCGTGTAACTCTGCACATCCGATGTGTTCGCTGCTGCCACTTCTGTCGCTGTTCCGTCAATGGTCAGTTTTGCGTTTGTGATTGTAAATGTCGGGTTGTAAATACCAACGGATTTCAAAATTTTCTTTGAAAGTTTTACAATCGGATATTCACCGAAAAGCAGTTTTCCCTTTGTTTTCTGCGTCGGGTCTTTCTGCAAAATATAGTTCCCGTCGCTGTCTTTCAGCTTATCGAGGTAATTGAACCCGCTCTGATTCGTGATAACCATTGATGTCGCTGCGATTGCAGGGTCGAGTGTCTCGTTGAAAATATCCTTGAGGCTGTCGATATTGGAAATTGTGACCTCTTTTCCTGCTGTCATTGCGTTCGCTACTTTCAGAATCACCATGTTTCTGGTCGCCTTTGTCTTTTTGGCAATCCATTTGTTGATGTATGCCATGATGTTCGCTGCGGTGTCCTCAAGCAGTTCGGCGGTCATCTTTAAGATGCCACCCTTTTTCTTGATTGCGTATTTGACAGGCTTGAACGTCGGCTCGTCCATCTCCGGAAAATCAGCAGCCTCGTCAACATTGTCGAACGGTACAGATTCCGCATCGACCTCAATGTTTCGAGTTCCGGTCTTTGTGGTGACACCCTCCACATTGACATACTGTTCGAGGTTGTCATCGCTGCGACGCAGTTCAATGATGTCGGTTCTGATGTCGTCCGGAATGGTGATGCCGATTCCGCTCTCTCCGTCATCGTCCGGTGTCGCATCGGAGGTCAGTGCATCCTTGTACACCTTGACATCGTCCTCGTCCGGCTCTCTGTGGAAGAATCCCGCCTTGATAATGTTCACAAACGACTTGACGAGGTTCTTTTTGTCTGCTTTGCCTCCGCTGATGGTCTTTGCTTTTCCTGCTGCCACCTTGTCCTCGATTTCCTCGTGCTCCTCCTCGTCTAAATCAAAGAGGAGATCGAATTTCTCCTGCAAGGTCTTGAGTTCCTCTTTCGCTGTCTTTGCCTTATCCAGTTTTCCCTCTGCCACGAGGCTCTTGACCTCGTTCTTTTTGTCGTTGATTGCTTTCAACAATTTCTGCATTTCTTTGTTCATGTCTCTTTTCTCCTTTTTTTAGATTCCATACATGTCTAAATCTGCAAGAATATCCTGCTTTTCTGCCTCAATTCTTGCCTGTTCCCGCTGCTCCATCTCTGCGATGACTGCATTGACAATGTCCTCGGTTTTCGTTTTCTGCAACTGCTCCGGAATATTTGCATATTTCTCAAAATAATCGGATGCACACGCTGCGACTGCTGCCTTTTCTTCGATTTCAACATCGAAATACTGTGCCAGTTCTGCACCGGAAAACCACTTTTCTTTTGCCATGAAAGACTTGATTTTGTCACGGGTGACACCCTCTTTTGTGTGTTCCTCGTAAACGTCGAGAATAGATTCCTCGCACAAATCAAGCTGCTTGATGACTTCCTTGAAATCGTCTGCGTTCCCCCATGCCATACAGAGCGGTTTGTGAATCATTGCTTGTGCTCCTGTCGCAAAATGCAGTTCATCACATGCGAACATGATGACCGATGCGATTGACGCTGCCATCCCGTCCACATATCCGACCTTGTGACCGCTGAACCTCTTTAACTGGTTGTAGATTGCCAGTCCTGCGAATACATCACCGCCTCCGCTGTTGAAATAGATGTCAATGTCCTCATACCCCTCTAACTGGTTTAGGAAATCCGCAATGTCCTGCGGGCATTTGTCCTCCTCGTACCACATTGATTCCCATGTCGCTGAAACAATGTCTCCGTAGAAATACAAGGAACATCTGCTCTGTTCCTCATTGGTCTCAAAATCCAAATAGCCGACATTCTCGGTCTTTCCCGTGCGTTTATTCTTTTTTGTGAAATCAAAACGCTTTTTTAATGCCATTTTATTCACCTCCCTCCTCTATTTCCTCGTCCTCTGCCTCGTCGGTTTCGTCCGGTTCGGTTTCGTCCGGCTGTCCTGTGTCCGGCTCTGTCTGTTCCTCCGGTTGCTCCGGTTCGTCGGTCTCCTCTGCCTCGGTCTGACCTTTTTTCAAATATGCTGCACCCGCCTGTGTCAGCGGAACGATATTACCGTTTGCGAATAACTCGTCGCCACCCTCTCTGTCAGGGAGGTCGAGTTTTCGTCTGCCCTCGTTCGGTGTCATGATTGAGCCTCCGACACCCTCTTTCAGATATGACATTTGTGTCTTTGAATCCGTCCGGAAAAGCACTTTTTCGTTGAATTTATAGTAATATCCGTCGTCCTGTTCCTCCTCGGTCAGCATTTTATAATTGATTTCCTCCTCATACTGCTTGATGACAAACAGTTCCGTGTCAACATAGAATGACAACTGCTGCAATTCACTGTTTGCGTATGATGATTTTGAATAGTCGTTGATTTGGTTCGGCTTTACTCCGAACGCTGCTGCAATCTGCAACGCTGTGTATTTTTTCAGTTCAAAGAACTGTGAATCTGACAGTTTGATGTCAAGCGGTGTCAGTTTCATTCCTAACGGAACAGGAATGATTTTTCCCGTATTCTTTGCACCGCTCCCGAACTCCTCGAACGACTTAATCAGTGCGGTCTTTGCCCCCTCGTTCAGTTCTCCAGTGTATTCCAGTGTTGCCTTTGCGGTCAGTCCGCTCTCATACAAGCTATTCATGTATGCCTGTGATGCGGATGCTCCGGAGATTGTGTCTCTCAATATCTGCTGCACTGGGAGACCTGTCACTCCGTCAAAACTGAACGATGTTTTGAAGTGCATGACCTCGTTTGTGTCAAATACATACTGGCGACCGGATGTCGGGTCTGTGTACACGTACCACAACCGCCCTACCCCTGCAAATATTCCCGCATCATCCACAACGATAGAAACACAATTTGATTGCATCACCCACAAGTCAAGAACTCTGAACTCTCCTCCGTATTTCTTCCGGATGAATTTCTTTCTTATGTAGACGTATGCGTTCCCGTAGTGATTCCGGTTCATTTCAACCGTGTTCCAAAATACTGTTGGTGCCATAAACGGGTTCGGTCGCTTAGTCAGCAGCTTTGACGTTTCCGTCTGCTCTGCCTCCATGATGCCTTTGTCTGTTTTCTGATAATATTTGATTGGCATTTTTGCAAGCGTCTCCGACAACATCTTGAGGCATGTGAAATATGTCACCTCTGACGTTGTCTTTCTCCGCTTGGTCAACCCCATACTTTCAAGGAATGACGGTGAATTGAGCGTCATCACTCCTCCGGATGCTCCGGTCATGTCTGTTCCTCTCCACCAGTTCCTCACTCTGTCCGCAAATCTTCTCAATGGGTTCATTCTTTCTCACCGCCTTTCCCCATGTATTTCTCATACATTTCAAGCCATTCGTTCACAACTTCGTTTGTGTCCGGCTTGTATTCCTCTTTCATTGCTGCTTTCCATGCGTCGATGATTGCGTCAATCGGGTCGATTCTGTCCTCGTCAACCGCCTTGTCAATCTTGATTTCCCCATAACTGTTCGAGATGGTCTTTGCGTTCGCAATCGACCATGTCAGCAATTCATCGAACGGAACGACTTTCTTTTTGTCCTTTCCTACCTCGACACCCTCGATTTCAACATTCCCTGCTCTGACCTCCAGTCTGAAATCAACGGTTGCGTCGTTGAGTTCCTTTGCTGTCTGCGTTATAGACACGGAATCAAATCCCAGTGCCTCAAGGTCTGACAGAAAAGCCGACGCATTGTGCGGGTCGTAACAAATTAACTGCGGTTTCAATTCGTACAGTTTTATCAAATCTTCAAGATATTTGATGATGTATTTATAATCTGTCTTGATTCCTCCCAATGTCTCCGTTACTGTGACAAGACCTTTCGCAATCCACACGTCATACGGAACTTTGTCCGTCTTGATGTGGTCGTCCACCCTGCTCGCCGGAATGAACGAATGTGTGTGCGCAAAATACTTTTTCACACCGTCAACCATGTACGGGATGACGATTGCGATTGATGTCAAGTCTCCTCCGGAGGAGAGGTCAACACCGACATAACACTTTGAGCCTCGGAAATCCTTGAGCGATTTCAAGACCGCACACCGTTTCCAGTCCTTTATGTCTTTGATGTACAGTGAATTTGACCACTGCATCCACATGTTAAGCTGCTTGACAAGGAAGTCTCGTAAATCCTCACCGCCCATGTCACGGGCAGTATTCGCAATCGGAACAAGGTTCTCCAGTGCATCCTCGTCAAATTCGAGAATCGGGTTCGCTTTCAGCCAGTTTTCTTTTTTATATAAGTCATCCTCTGCGTCTAACTGGGCGATATAGACGAACTGACTGTCATTCTCGAACACTCCCTTGAGCAGATTGCAACAATACTCATATAGCTTGTAGCAAGGCGATTTCAAGTCAAATCCTGCGGTCGTGATGACCGAAATCAGAGCGGACTTGAGTTTCTTGATGCCACCCTCAAGCAGCTTGTACATCTGATTTGTCTTGTGTGCGTGATATTCGTCAACGATTCCTAAATACGCACGGTGTCCGTCAAGCGATTTTGTGTCACCGGACAGAGCCTTGATTTCCGAATGTGTGAAAAGACAGTCTATTGTGTGGTTGTGCTCATGAACCTTGAACCATTCCGACAACTCCTCGTCGGAATTGATGAATTTTTCAATTTCCTCCCACACTATGTTTGCTTGGTCTTGCTTTGTTGCTGTGCAGTATATTTTCCCGTACTTGTAACCGTCGAAATTGCCATAATAACATGCTAAAATTCCGTTTATGAATGACTTTCCGTTCTGCCTCCCTAACTGCACATAGGACGTTCTGAACCGCCTGTGACCCTTTTCTTTTGTCCTCCACCCGTTGATTGCCCCTAAAATGAAACACTGAAACGGGTACGCTGTCACATTTTCCTGTTCCTCACCCTCCGCAATCGTGAGTTCCTCTGCGAAATTGATGATTTCCTCGGACTTTTCAACGTCAAAATAATATCTGTATGGTGCTGCTTTCGCTTTTTCAAGGTCGTCAAGATGCCTTTGACATGCCAGTCTGACATATTCTCCGGCGATGACTGCCCCTGCAACGACATCAAGAGCGTATTGTGTGCAACGGTCGGTCACTGCTGCCCCTGCTGCCATTTACCCACCCGCATACTTGGCGAATTTGTTCTCCGGTTTTTCGTCCTTTACTTTCGGAACTATCAACCGACACCGACTGCTCACCGTCATTCCGAAATCCGATGCACCCTGCCGACATTGTTTCATGCAGCGGTCTTGAATTATCATGAGACGCTCACGCTCTCCGTTCACGACTTCCCGTGTTCCGACCTGCACACGCTCGTTTTTTCCTGTGTCCGGATTCATCCTGTCCTCGTAGACAGGAATATCAATCATCAACGGTGTTTCTCTGATTTTCGTCGTCACTTCGATGTACTGCTCTTGTGCAATCAGCAGCCTCGCCAGTGCATCGCAGTCCACGTTTGCAATCAGCTTGATTTCAAGCAGTTCTTTTGACAGTTTCCGGAATTTCTTTTTGAGTTCCGGTGTCAAATATGCCGGAGGCTTGACCTTGTCGTTCGGTGCAACGACCTCTGCATTTTTTCTCGCCTCAATCTCTGCTTTTGTGAGGTGTTTTTTCCCTTTCATGACCACCAAATCGGTGGGTTGTCTCTGTCCTGCCATGCAGCATCAAACCCCCTTTTCGTCCAGTGTTCACGAGTTTCGTGTCACAATCTGACACCCTTTCCGACCTGCCCCATCTACTGAAATTCTCGTGGGGAGTTTTCTCCGAATCTTTCGGGGGGTGCGACTAGAAAACGGTCACGCAAAACTTTTTCATATCCCCCTGCCCTTTTGAAATGGTATTTAATCAGCGACCTCAACTGTGTCTGTGTTGCTTTCATGCTTGCATTGCTTTTCTTATACAGTGCTGTGATTGTGTTGTGTGTCTTGAGGCTTAGAGGTATCAAGTTCAGAGGGTTCAACCTCTGCTCCCAGTCCTCCTCAAGTTCTATGATGTGATGGACTGGGTCGGAATCCGTGAGTGTTATCAACTCATGTGTGACATACAGTGCATATATATCCACATAGTCATACACGCTCATGATGACAGGTCTCAACTCCCGCCATTCCTTTGAGATGTAGAACTCTGCTGCTCGTGTGTCTCTGCGTGTGTTGTTATAAACCACATGCCTTGACGGTTGCTTTGCCTCACACTCTGCACACATGTTCAATGATTGTGATATGAGGCGACCACATCCTCTGCATGGTTTCAATAGCACACTGCTCAACTCCTCTCTGTTCCTCGCTCTCCTGCTGCCTCCTGCTCTCACAAGAGGCGGGCAGACATCGCACGAATCTGTGTCCTGCTGCCCGCATATAACAGGAGGGCAAACAGGCAAGAAAAAAGCGACTGCATCACTGCAATCGCTCGTCTCAACTGTTCACGCTATCATATTAGCACATTCAAATTCACTTGTGTTCACCCACTTTTTACCCCCATTTTCACCCTGTTTTCACCCGCTTTTCACCCCGTTTTGTTCAAATTGTTTTTATTTTCAGCGCAACTTGCATCGTTTTCCAATGCTTTCGCACCGAATAATTTTATCGCCAACCTCGGAATCATAGCTTTGCACCACTTCTTTGGAGAGTTCTTTCCGCATCCGGTCTCCCGTGTCACGTCCTCGTATGACATCCCTTTA
>CAZXXI010000005.1:0-20127 GCA_964644815.1 uncultured Muribaculaceae bacterium | reverse complement strand
ATTCTAATATAAATAAGCTTGAAAAAAGCAATTTAGACAATAATTTAGAATTAGATGAAACTGATATAAATATAGAAGCCAAGCATATCTTAGAGGACATGCAATCAATATTAGATTATATAGCTGTTGATGTCCATAAAAAATATTGTAATAGCACACAAAAGAAAATCTATTTTATTTATTCGCCAATTGGTGAAAATGAACCACAAAATATAAATAGGATGAACAAAAATTTTCCTAATCTATCTGATAATTGCCCAGATGTATACGATTTGTTATCAAATGTTCAAAGTTTTAATGACAAAAGTAATTGGCTTGTGAAATTGAACGATTTAACAAATGAAGTTAAACATAATGATTTATATATTAGTAAAGTAGAAAAAGAAAAACATACCTCATTTCAAAGTGATGATACTTCAATGCAAATTGTTGGGGATATGAGTATCCAAAAATTTGGTAACGGTCATGTAGTATTTGGAACAGGAGAAGTTTATGTTGGGGGAAAAGGCAATATATCATTTTATGGTGATGGAACTATTCAAATTGGTAATGGATGTTATAATGTTAATAACGGAGAAACTAATGGTGTGAAAAAAAGTGTATCTTTTATTAATATTGTGAAATCAAAAAAATATGATGAAGATATTATAAGCTTATTAAAGTTGATAATAGATAAAGAAAAAATATTAATTTCAAATATTGAAAAATATATTTAATAAATTACTAATGCTAAATGAACCCACGAGGTGCCGAAGGCGCGGAAGTAATATACGCTCTAAGAAACAACGACACTCTATCCGAGAAAATACTCAATAACCTGGCTCAAGAAGGCCAAATCATAAGAAAAAACTATCAAAGAAGACTTCCTAGCAACCCCGCCAAAGACTATTACTACGTTCTAAGAGAAACCCCTAATACCGAAGCTGTCATCGTCGAATACGGCTTTCTCGACAACGCTAAAGACGCCGCCAAACTAAAAGCCAACTACGAAAACTACGCTGAAGCTGTCGTTCGAGCAGTAATGGATTACAAAAACCTTCCATATACTCCACCAAAAGGCAGTGCAGAGTATTACACAGTTAAAAAAGGAGACACCCTATGGAACATAGCCAAAACACACGGTTTATCTGTGGAAGAATTAAAGAATATCAACAACCTTTCTTCAAATGCTTTGACAATTGGCCAAACACTAAAAGTGACTAAAGAAGGCTCTACTCCAACCGAACCTTCGACAGGTACCATATACTACACCGTTAAAAAAGGCGATTCCTTATATGCCATTGCAAGGCGTTATAATACAACGGTCGACGATATCAAAAAGCTGAACAATCTGACGACGAACAACTTATCTATAGGTCAACAGCTGCTCATAAAACAAGATTCTAACATTCCAAACTACCAAGAACCTAGTGCTAACACATATACTGTAAAAGCAGGCGACACACTTTATGCCATTGCTAACAAATACGGAACGACAGTAGACGCTATAAAAAGGGAGAACAATCTCACTTCAAATACGTTGACTATAGGCAAAGTTCTAGTCATTCCAGGAACGAGCACCCAACAGACCTACACCGTAAAAGCAGGTGATACGCTCTATGGCATCGCAAGAGACTTTGGAACAACTGTGGATAAAATAAAAGTTTTAAACAACTTATCTTCTAATCTGCTCTCCATCGGTCAAAAATTGTTAATTCCATAAATGCTTTTAGAACCTCATTTCTACAAAGAATGAGGTTTTTCTATTAAAGAAAACCTGATAATTTGCATTTACCTTATAAAGACGATATAATAGGTACAACCAAAAGGAGGTTTTACTATGGCTGGATACGTATTCGCTGTCGGTGGTGAAGATGAAAGAAAATCACTAGATATCATTAAAGAAAGTGTTAGAAGTGGCACTTTCTCTACTTACATGAGAAGTCTTTCGCCATTGCCTTTCGAAGGAACTCTCGCCGACTACATGTCGATGAAACCGGGCGACAACATCTACTTCTTCTGCAAGAGAAAATACTATGGAGTAGGCGAACTAGTTTCCGTTGGCCTTGACTGCAAATACTGCAACTATCCCCAAGCGTCTGCCTTAGAGAACTTTCAATACGACCACATAAAAGACGAACTACTCGTCGACTTCGGCATAGAAAGTGCCAACTACCGTTGGGTCTGTACTTTCAAAGGTTCTCCGCACTTCTTCGAAGAGGGCATAGACACCGATGAAATACTCACATATAAACCGAATACCTTTAAAATGCTACGCGCCTTCTGGAAAGTATCGTTCATAAAGCTGAGCGATGAAGAAAACGCCTCGTTGAAAGAGATATTCCTTTTGAGAAGGCAAAAAGAGAACCGTGAAAAGATAGGCTTACTGCCCGAAGATACTCGCACACACGAAATATTGAGACGCCACGACTTAACGAAACACATCATTTCTCCAAGAGATATGTTGCTCACCTGCAACAGTGGCTTCAAAGTTAAACACGAAATGGCTCTCGAAGCTGCCGTCGTCTACGACTTATGCCACGACCGCATTCCGAACATGGGCCCTTGGGACTACGTATCTCACCAAGTCGTCGCCTCGCCATTCAAACCGATAGATTACATGGATAAAATCGACGTCTTAGCCATGCGTTATCTTCCTGAGACCAAAATACCGTGCAAATACCTCGTCGTCGAACTAAAAAGAGACCGTGCAGACAACTACACCATCGACCAAGTTCTAAAATACGTCGATTGGATATGCGCAGAGTACGCCTACGGTGACTACGACATGATAGAGGCCTCTATCATCGCCGCTGAATATCCCGATGGTATAGCCGATTACTATCGCGACGTAGTACAGAGATATTACACCATGGGAAGCCATCCCGTCAGGAATAAACAGTGGAACGCCCTAAAACTCTTAAAATACACCTACTCCGAAGGTAGCATAACATATGAAGATATAACGCCACCAAAAGAAGACGCTGAATAGATAAAAAAAATCCCACTCGCTATGAGAGGGATTTTTAAATCGACTATTCAACTACCGCTAACTTGCTATCTCCCGTCCTATAATCGATATCGATGCCTTTTTGAACATTATAGAGATAGACGTTAAACCTGATACCATTTCCGCCATCTTCAATCGATTGAGCTTCGAGCTGTATCCCGCTGGCCACTAAATTATCACCTTCAAAAATCGGTGTTGCTCTATAAAGGACGTGATTTCCCGTCTTTTTGACGTACTCGGCCACCTGATTCTCGAAATCTAACATCGCACCAGTATTCGTCTCGCGCGTACAGGTTATCAAATTCTGCTCATTCGCATTCTCACCCGTCAACTGGTAACCTATCAAGTGGCACCTGTTATATAAATACTTTCCACTTACTATGTCGTACTTCACCGTATGCCACCCACTCGGCTTTATGCTTCCTATACTCCCGCGCTCCTCGGTCGGCATAGTATCCAGGCTGACGTTCGCGAATGCATAGGTACACCTTCCCAACTTATCGAGTTCTCCATATATTTCAAAAGTTCCCGCTTGCAAATCGTCCTCGCTGAAATTCGGCACATTGTCGTTTATCACGACATAGGGTTCCCCCTCATAAAGAGGCACCTCTTCCATGGTATAGGATTTTTCATCGCTTGCATCTCTATTCAAAAAAGCGCTGGATTCCTTTATGACGAAAGTACATAATAAAATTAACACAAAAATGACGGATAATAACTTTTCTTTATTTTTATTCATAACTTCACTACCATTCCGATACAATTATACCATTAAACAAAACTTTTTTGAACATTGTCCACACCTTCCGTAAAAAATCAAAAATGCAAAATTTTCTGGTTTACACAAACTTTCACTCATGCTATAATTATAATAGGTGATAATATATGGAAACTGATACTAAGAAACCCACAAAAAAAACTTCTACTGCTACAAAAAAGGCTGTAAAAAAGACAACAGCTAAAACAGCTGCTGCAACTAAATCGACAAGTACTGCCAAAGCTAAGACGACTACTAAAAGCGTTCCTGCTAAAAAGACGACGAGCAGCAAAGCCCCTGCCAAAAAAACTAAAAAAGAGGAAACTAAGACAGTAACAGCGACTAAAAAGACGGCGACTACCAAAAAAGCTCCAGCTAAAAAGCCCGCTCCTAAAAAGGCAGCTACTTCAGCTCCAAAAGTCGAAAAAGAGGAGAAAAAAGTTAAAATCGTCGAAACGCCAGAAGTCGTAAAAGAATTACATGTCGAAGAAATAGTAGAAGAAGAGGAAGTAAAAGTCGAAAAAGAGACAAAAGAAAACTCCGACCAAGTAAAGACAATCTTAGGAATAGCTCTACCTTCGGATAACAGCGCTGCATCTAAGAAAAAGAGAAATAGACATTACTTAGTCGAAGCCTTCATGTTCGCGACGATTTTCCCAATTCTAGATTTATTCATCATGATATTCTTCCAACCATGGGAACCTATCCAACTGACGGACAACCTCTTTGGCAACTATGCCCTTAATTTCCTGATGGAATTCGTCTTCATCTTCGTAATCATGTACTTAGTCGACCGCATCCTGGGCGAAGATGCTAGTAAAAAAAATAATAAATAAAATATACAAAAGTGGGTAACCTATAATTAGGTGAGATATGAAAATTTTTATAAACATTTCGAGAAGTATCATCACTTCTCTTTTATTTTTGCTAACCGTCCTAGCCATACTTGTCCATTTCGTCTTTACAGGACTCAAGATTAACGCTAGAGACATCGAGGCCTTATTGGATAGGGAAATCATCCTAAACCACATCGACGAAGTAGAAGCCCCCTCCGAGAGTATCCGCAACCTAGGTATAGAATACATAGATAATTACATAAAGTACATCTTTCACAAAAAGAGTTATCCGAGTTTTCAAAGTATCGATTTTGAAAATTTGAACGGCGACGAAAAAAGAGATGCTGAGAATTATCTAACTGCCATAAAAGACAAAATAGACATCGAATACGAAAGTGTATTAAAACTGCGCTCTACGAACAACTTTATATCTAATAGCTCCATCTTCTTACTCGTAAACATTGCCATCTTTGTATTATACATACTGCTAGTCATCATCAAAACCGACTTTTTAAAAGGCACCAAACTTCTAAGTCTGGCACTCCTCGCAAGTGGATTAACCGCGTTTCTAGCAGTCATGTTTATCGACCTCGAAGCTCTTCTCAAAGGTAACATCTACAATCTCTTCGTCGGTGTCGACTTCAACTCTCTAAAAAAAGCCTTGTCGAACCTCAGCCTCATCTATATTGCCATCGGCATAGTAGTTTTAGTTGTTATCTATCTATTCGAACACTTCTACAAAATGAGACAAAATCGAAAAATTTAATTTTTTAATACTAATTCCTGCTCTCTAAAATATAATTATAGAGAAAGGGAGTTTTTATGAAAAAGTTTAAATTTATATTAGCCATATTTGCCGTCGTTCTGATGTGTGGGTGTGGCAAGACTAAACAGGAAAACATCATCGAAAAATTTAAAGAGAAAGTAAACGGTACGAAAAGCTATCAAATCGAAGGAGTCATGGAAATAGTATCTAACGAAGAGGTGTTCACCTACGACGTCGGAGTAGATTACAAATATGATGAATTCTATAAAGTAAAACTTGTAAACAAGACTAACGACCACGAACAAATAATCCTAAAAGATGGAGAATCGGTTTATGTTGTAACTCCAGCCTTAAATAAGAGTTTCAAATTTCAAAGCGAGTGGCCGAACAACAGCAGTCAGAGTTACCTTTTAAAGTCTTTACTTCGCGATATAGAGAGTACAGAGAGTCCTAAAGTAGATGAAAATGACGACTACTACATCATCAATGCCAACGTCAACTATCCGAATAACAGCAATCTCAAAACCGAAAAAATCTATTTCGACAAATCAGGCGAATTGAAAGAAGTCCAAGTTTTGAATTCCGATGGCAACGCGATTATAAGGATGAAATTCAACTCGATCAAGTATTCAGTCAAGTTCGAAGATGACAATTTCGCATTGGACAAATTGATAACCAATACTTGTGAAGATGAAGAATCTTGTAAAAATGACGACCAAGCTTCTGAACCGACGAGCATCCTTAAAGATATCGTTTATCCTCTATACTTACCGGAAGACACACATCTATCTACAAAAGACACCGTCAAAACAGATGATGGCGATAGAGTAATCATGACTTATGCCGGCGCGAAGCCGTTTATGATAATCGAAGAAGCCGCGACCGTATCTAAAAATATGGAAATAACTAACATCACTGGCGACCCATTCATGTTGAGTTCCGCTATAGGAGCAATCGCTTCGAATTCACTCGAATGGCAAAACGACAAGATGTCATATTATATAACCAGTTCCTACCTATCCAAAGAAGAAATGGCCACTATCGCAGAGTCTTTGAATACCGCTGCCGTAGTCGACATGACTGGCATAAAATAACGAAGAAATATATATCGTAAATAACTTTTATGATATATTTTTTCTTTTGTTAAAATTGAAAATCTGCTATTTTTATATGTTTACATTTGAGCTTTCTTAATATATAATTATAATAATGAAACGGAGTTGGTAAAGTGATTCTCAAAAAACCGTATGCATTTTTGATAAAGAACTTCAGACTTATCCACCTTATTTTATCTGGCCTAATCATCTATCTTTTATTTAGGACTTACAACCTCTACAGCTTTTTTAGCAGATATGTAGCCAATGTCACTGCAACTCTTTCAGATGCCATACCGAGTAACTACATAACGATTTTTATGTATCTCGTGTCGGTCTTGATAATAGCCTTTGCCTTAGCTATGTACATGCTGATGCACAAGAAAGATAAACCGAAGAAGTTCTATATCTACTTATCTACTTATTACATCCTTTACTTCGTCGGTTTAATATTATACTTCGTGTTGTTCAAATCGATGGAAACAGCTCAACTGAGCATCCGCAATGCGATGATAGTTCGCGACATAACGTTTATACTCATGTTGCCACAGGCTATCCTTCTGGTATTTAGCCTTATTAGGTCGGTCGGTTTCGATATCAAAAAGTTCAACTTCTCCAAAGACCTAAAAGAGCTCGACATAGCTGAAGAGGATAACGAGGAGTTCGAATTCGTCTTCGGTGTCGAGTCATATAAATACTTCAGATACCTGCGAAGAAGGATAAGGGAATTCAAATATTACATTTTAGAAAATAAATTCATGTTTACTATTCTGATGGGACTGACCGGTTCGGTCATGTTAATCCTCATCATTCTAAACTTCACAGTATACAACCGAACATATAACAAAAACCAAAAGTTCTATGCCAACAACCTCACGTTGGAAGTTAAGAATTCTTACCTTACCGACATGGATTACCGCGGCGAGAAGATTGCCGATGGCAAATACTTCTTAATAGTGAACATCTTATTCACGAACGACTCCGGTTCTTCCACTGTTCTCGACTTGCCAAACTACGTATTAGAGACTAAATCCGGACGCATCCAACCTACTCTTAGCAGAAACAACCACTTCATCGACTTCGGCTCTGGCTATGCCAAAGAAAAGATAGCAAACGGCAAAAGTGCTAACTACATTTTAGTCTATGAACTTACCAAAAAAGAATTGGAGAAAAAGTATACCTTAAAGATAATCGACGAAGTAGAATACAAGGCAGGAACGATAAATTCTAAGTTCAAGAAAATTTCGCTCAAACCGCTGGAATATCTGTCTCAAGACACAGTCGGCACTTATAAACTCGGCGAAGAAGTTACCATGTACGAATCCATCCTCGGAAATTCGTCCCTCAAAATCGATTCTTTCGAGATATCCAATAAAGTGACCTACAAGTACGAAGCTTGCATTCGCAACAACTGCCAAGACAAAACCGACGTCGTCACCGCAGATGTCGCTAGAGCTAAAAAACTGCTCGTCTTAAACGGCATCTTGACGCTCGACGACAAATCGACCTTTGCCCAAAATTCGAAGAGCAAAACTTCGTTCTACGACGCCTTCGTCCAGATTAAATACGACGACAAAATCGCGCCTGTCACCGATGCCACTCCGACATCGATTAAAGACAAATACATCTTGCAAGTCGACGAAAAAATTGCTTCGGCCAAACGCATCGACTTAATCATCACAGTACGCAACAAAAAATATATTTTGACATTAAAATGACCACGAATAACTCGTGGCTTTTAATTTGCAAAAAAGTTTTTAATATTCTATTTCTTTAACTCGCTCGGACGATATATTATCTTTTCATCGAACTCTACATAATCCAAATATATCATCGGCACTAATATCCATCTTCCGTCGTCCAAACTCATCACAATATGGTCGCGTCCAGCCTGCTCGATGATGCCGTCGAATATTTTATCTTTCCAGTTTACAGAATCGGGAAAAGATATGTACGCCTTTGCATGACTTCCCTTGTTCAGCCTCAAAATGTTTTCGATATAACTCTGTTCCATCGGCAGATTGCCTTCCATCGTATCGACAATCTCTACATTTGAAGTATAATTGTTCATCGCTGGAGGAGTATTCGGATTCATCCCACCCTCTGCAATTGGGAACGTCGGATTTTGATAATAAGTTCCATTCATAAAATTCTTCACCTCTTTTAAATAATATTCATCCCTTTGTCAAAATAAGACTTTTTTTTCGGGACTCATGTTTTAAAATTGTAGAGAAAGGAATGGACAAAATGAAAAACAATTTTGAATTAGAAGTACAAAAAATACTCAAAGAAGCTGAAAACGAAATGTTCGAACTCAATCACCCTTATGTCGGAAGTGAACACATGCTTTTAGCCATCTTAAAAATAAGTTCGTCTTTAAAAAAGATACTAGCTAATTACAACCTGACCTATGACATCTTCAGGCAAGAACTCGTCCGCGTCGTCGGTACAGCGCGAAAGAAGAGCGAACTAGCTCTCTATACGCCACTTTTAAAGAGGATAATTGCCGGGGCTATCGAGGAGGCAGATGATACGAACGACGGAGTAGTCATACCGGAGCACCTCCTTTTGTGCATGCTCGAAGAGGGCGAGGGCATCGGCATAAGGATTCTTTTAAACATGGACGTCAACTTGGAGAGCATCTACAGCGAAATCTCTAAACGCATCGCTCCTAACAAAAAGAACAAATCATCGGTTCTTCTCGAAATAGGAAAACTTCTCAACACCAAGAGTGACGAACACATATATAAACGCGAGAATGAAATAAACAACATCATCGAAATCCTCCTGCGCAAAAACAAAAACAATCCGCTTCTTCTGGGCGAAGCAGGCGTCGGCAAGACCGCTATCGTCGAAGAACTAGCTAGAAGGATAAAAAGAGGAGAAGTTCCCGATGTTCTTTTGAACAAGAAGATAGTCGAACTAGACACGGGCAGTCTCATATCCGGCACCAGATACCGCGGAGAATTCGAGGATAGACTGAACAAAATCATAAACGAAGTTTTAAGCGATGGCGACGTCATCTTGTTCATCGACGAGATACATACCCTCGTAAACTGTGGAGGAGCCGAAGGAGCTATCGATGCTGCCAACATCTTAAAGCCATACCTCGCGCGCGGTTCCTTAAAAGTAATCGGAGCTACGACGATGCGCGAATACAAAACCACCATATATAAAGACAAAGCTCTCGAGAGGAGATTCCAAATAGTTGCTATCGAAGAGCCCTCTTTGGAAGACACCGAATACATTCTCAAAAACATCCGTCCTAATTATGAGAAACACCACGGAGTCGTCATCTCCGACGAAAACATCGCAAGCATCTTAAAGTATGCCGAAAAATACATCCATAACCGTTTTAACCCCGACAAGACCATCGACATCCTCGATTCGGTCTGTGCTCACGTCCAACTGAATAAACCTAATAAAAGCGAAATGCTGAAAGAACTATATACTGAAAAAGAAGAATGTCTAAAATCCAAAAAGTACAAAAAAGCTCTTGCTCTAGAGCTAAAGATAAAAGAATTGAAAGATGCCATCGACCAAATTTCTATCAGCGAAGAAGACATATTAAAGGTCGTCGAATATAGGGCTCATATTCCCGTCCTCGATACTTTAAACACCAAGCTCGAAGAGCTAGCGCCTATTTTAAAAAGTCATATCTATGGTCAGGATAAGGCCATCGACGAGTTATGTGAAACACTTAAAACCAAATACCTAATCGACAACGCCGAACCTCTTTCCATCCTCCTCTCTGGTCCCAGTGGAGTAGGCAAGACGCTTCTCGCAAAAGAAGTCGCTAATAGTCTATTCGGCAACAGATGTTTCCTACGCTTAGACATGAGCGAACTTTCGAGCGACACAGCCATAAACAAACTGTTGGGAACGACACAGGGTTACGTCGGCTATGAAGATGATTGCCTCTTATCGAAGATAAAAGATTATCCGTACTCTGTCATTCTTTTAGACGACATCGACAAAGCGACTCCTAAAATCAAAAACGTCTTCAAAGAAATACTCGAAAACGGGAAAATCAGAACCGGCAAAGGCGAAACGATACATTTCGAAAATACGACCATCATCATGACCTCCAATTCCGGTTCGTCGGCCAAAATGGGCTTCGAAAAAAACACCAAAGAAGAACCTGTCACTGGCGACGACTTCCTCCACTTCATAGATAAAACGATTGTTCTTTCCAAAATCGATGTGCTCGCCGCCAAACAGTACATCAAACGCGAAACTAAAAACCTCTCTCTTTCCAAAAAAGAAATCGATGAAATAATTGCCCTCGCCAATATAGACACTGCCGGCCTAAGAGGAGTACAAAAAGAATTAAATCGTTACAAAATACATAAACTTTTAGCAAAAGCATAGTGAAAAATCACGGCATTTGTGATACACTTTAAAGAAAGAGGAAGTGACACTTATGAATATGAAAATATATAATACTTTAACCCATAAAATAGAGGACTTTATTCCCCATACGCCCGAAATAGTCAAGATGTACACCTGTGGACCGACTGTATACCACTTTGCCCATATCGGCAACCTGCGCACATACATATCCGAAGACGTCTTGGAGAAGAGTTTAAAATACATCGGCTTCTATGTCCAAAGAGCCATGAACATAACGGATGTCGGCCACCTGACGAGCGATTCCGACTCTGGCACCGACAAAATGGTAGACAGCGCTATCAAAGAGAACAAATCGGTCCTAGAAATCGCTGAGTTCTACACCAAGGCTTTCTTCGAAGATTGTAAAAAACTTAACATCAGAAAGCCGGACGTCGTCTCTAAAGCGACCGACAACATCGACTTCTATATCGAAATCATAACCGACCTTTTGAATAAGGGCTTCGCCTACGAATCAAACGGCAACATCTATTTCGACATCACTAAGCTAGACGACTATTACAAGCTCACCAATCATAAAGCTGACGATATGGTCGTCGGAGTTCGCGAAGGCGTCGAAGAGGACAGCGGCAAACGCAACCAAGGCGATTTCGTTCTCTGGTTTACGAAGAGCAAATTTCAAGACCAGGAACTCAAATGGGATAGCCCATTCGGAGTAGGTTACCCCGGTTGGCACATCGAATGTACCGGCATAAGTATCAAAAACTTGGGCGAATTCTTGGACATCCACTGCGGCGGTGTCGACAACATCTTCCCACATCATACGAACGAAATAGCTCAATCTGAAAGTTACCTCGGACACAAGTGGTGTAGCTACTGGGTACATGGAGAACACTTAAACGTCAAAGACACCAAGATGAGTAAGAGTAAAGGCAACATCATAACCGTCTCGACTCTCATCGAAGAGGGTTTCAAACCGCTTTCTTATAGATATATGTGCCTAAACAGCCACTATCGAAAAATACTAGAGTTTACTTTCGATTCTTTAAAGGCCAGCGAACAGGCCTATCTAAAACTTTTAAATCGCATCTCTATGATAAAAAACGATGGCGAATTCCAAAATGCCGCCTTCAACGACTACAACGAGAAATTTATGAATGCATTGAAAGACGACTTAAACACCGCTAACGCCTTGACTGTGCTCTATGACTTGTTAAAAGACGAAACGGTAAACGGCCATACCAAGCTCGACATCATCAGGAGCTTCGATAAAGTTTTAGGTCTCGACCTCATAAGTGAACTTCACGAAAAAGAGCATCCTCAACATGCCGAAATAATGGCTCTCATCGAAAAGCGGGCCGAATACAAAAAAGCTCACAAATTCACCGAAGCCGACGGTGTAAGAGAAGAACTAGCTAGCCGTGGTATCGAACTGATCGACACGCGCGAAGGAACCATATATAAGATGAAGGACATAGACTAGAATCTATTTCCTTTTTTTTCTATAAAAATACAAAAAAACTGTTTATCAGTTTACTTTATGTGTTAAAATAACCGTACGAGGTGTTAACATGGAAAAGACAAAAAGAATAACATTAGAACAAGTATATGCAGGTGGATTATTGATATTCGATGAAATAGACGACTACCTATTAAACGGTATAATCGATTTTTTAGGCGAAAACGGCATCGAAGTCGAAACTCCTCTCAACTATAGATTTAAACAGTTATATAATTTTAGCAAAACTCTTCGCCAAGCGACGACAAAAAATGGCCACAGCATCTCCTTTAAAAATGGTCATTCTCGCTTTCAATTGGATGACTACGGCCAAAAGATAGTACAAGAATCTCTAAAAACTATCGCCGGTCAAACGCTAACTGACTTTTTCACTGCACAAGATGCCAATGCCTTTTTAAACAAAATGAAAGCTTCAGTCTCTAGAGTTAAAGCCAAGATTTTAAGCGATGCGAGAGTTCTCATCGTCTCCGATAAGCAAGAAGATTACGAAGCTTTCAAAGAATACGGTTTTAAAAATATATCCTTCTTCAAATCATTGGTGCGCGCGAGCAAATATTTCGAAGGACATTATGGCGAATTTAGAAATTTCCAAATCTTCGTTTTAGGCAACAATATCGCCCACAGGGAAGACATATGCGACGGAACCGCTCTAGAAAGCTATATCCAAGAATATAAAAAAGATGAAAGAATACTCGAAGTAAAACTATACGACTTCAGCGACAGAGAAAAAAAACATTTTCTAGCTTTCTTAAATGGTTACCTAACTTGGAAATCGCTATCCATAGAAAGAGATTCTTATAAAGACCTACTAGACGCTATAGTAAGAGGCGCAAAGTGGAACGACGTTTTATCCACAGTCGACCCAAAAAAGAAACTAGCGCCACTTCCAGAAGATTATCCTCCAACTGAGCCATTGCCTCTTCCTGAAAATAAAAAAGACCTGCGGATACTGTGCCTACCGATTACTAACGTTCCTAAAGAAGCCAAAGATATCGCTAAGAACTTAGGTCTCAACGTAACCTATCTAAGCGACCACAACTACTCATTTAGAGGCATAGTCGAAAGACTATCCGACTACGACATCGTCATAGGAAGCGAGATGTACTCGAATAAAATTCCTTATTCCGCAGTCGAAGCCACTGAACAGTGCAAGGACACGGGAAGAAGAGAGACACTTCTCATTAGCTATGATACAGCGACTATCATAACCGGTCGAGAAGTTGGCAAAGATAAAACGGGCGGTCTAAAAGTCGATCTTTGCTATGCTTTTGGAGGACTAGATTACTTGGACGCAAACGACTCCTCCCGGACAATACAGAAAGTAGAATTCACAGTGCCCGACGTCAGATATACGGACGAAAGTGACTTCTACAATAAAACCCAATGTCTCGCTTTAAAAACTATTTTAGAGGCAGCTACAACTATATATAATCGCAAATTAGAAAGCATTGCTGTTCCACTGGCCGACTTCGACATCACACCATACGAAGAATACACGCGCGAATTCGAAAAACAAAGACAAGAAGAACTAGCTCGCATCAAAAAGCTTAATGAAGGCTACGAAGAGACATGTCGCTTCATCGGAGTCATAGACTCTATCGCTAAATTCGCTTCGGCCTATTTAGAATTATGTTCCAACGGACGAGCAACTAAACTCAAAGATATCGAGATAAAGGAGACGGAATGCGGTATTAGAATAAAGATATCGCTAAACGGACGCCCACTTTCGGCACTCACCATATCTAAAAGTGAAGTCGAAGGTGACACTCGCGTCTTCGCCCTCGAACTCACCAATAAAAGAGGCTTACTTGCCAGTCCCAAAACATTAGCGGTTAGTACTCGTGGTCTACCGCGCAACTCTACTATGCACGAGCCCGATAAAAAAGAGCAAAACATCGTAGAATCTATCGCTAAAAAGCTCTCCTATGCCATAGAACCACAGATAAAAAGAGAAGCGCCTAAAAACGGTAGGAATATAACCCCCGTCTCAAAAAAGCAATAGTCCCGCGAACTTGACGTCTAATCCTTGAAAAATCTTGCTATTTCGAGGACTTTTATTGTATACTTAGCCAGAGGAGGGTTAATTTTATGGACAAAATTATAAATATAGCAGTAGTAGCCCACGTCGACGCCGGTAAGAGCACATTAGTCGATGCTCTTTTAAACCAGAATGGCGTTTTTAGAGAAAACGAAGAAGTAGTCGACTGCGTAATGGACTCAAACGATATAGAAAGAGAAAGAGGAATAACGATATATTCCAAAAACTGTTCTATAAAATATAAAGATTACAAGATTAATATCGTCGATACTCCCGGCCATGCCGATTTTTCGAGTGAAGTAGAAAGGGTAATTCGCACTGTCGATACAGTAGTTCTAATCGTCGATGCAGCCGAAGGTCCTATGCCACAGACGAGGTTCGTCCTAAAGAAGGCTTTAGAGCAAAACCTTCGTCCTATATTGTTTATCAACAAAATAGATAAGAAAGATGCAAGACCAGAAGCCGTAGTCGACATGACTTTTGACTTGTTCTGCGAACTAAACGCAACTGACGAACAACTCGAATTCCCAATCGTCTACGGTACAGCTAGAGATGGTATTGCCAAACTTTCACTAGACGAAGAATCCGATTCTATCGCACCGCTTTTGGAAACTATTTTAAAACAGTGTGAACCTTATAAAGGTGATGAAAATGACCCATTGCAGTTGCAAATTTCTAACCTAGATTATGACGACTACATCGGTCGCTTGGGAATAGGAAGAATCACAAAAGGTAAAGTCAAAAACGGCGAAACCGTAACTTTAGTTAAAAACAACGGCGAAGTAACTAATTTCCGCATTTCTAAGCTCTTCGTAGAAGAAGGTATCAAAAGAGTAGAGAAAAAAGAAGCTTACTATGGAGATATAGTCACATTAGCGGGCTGTTCACATATATCTATAGGAGATACGATATGTGAAAACGGAACGAACGACCCATTGCCACCTATCGAAATCGAAAGACCGACGCTTAGCATGAACTTCTTAGTAAACTCAGGACCATTCGCCGGAAACTCCGGTAAATTCTTGACTACGCGCCACATAAGAGAACGCCTGGAAAGGGAACTCGAAACTAACGTCGGACTCGAAGTCGAAGAACTATCCGGAAGCGATGGGTTTAAAGTAAGTGGTCGCGGGGAACTGCATCTTTCTATACTTCTCGAAAATATGAGAAGAGAAGGTTATGAACTGTGTGTCAGCAAACCACAAGTTTTATTCGAAGAACGCGACGGCCAAAAGTACGAACCGTTTGAGACGGTCATCGTAAACTGTCCAAACGACTACGCTAGCACCGTCATTTCCGATTTACAGGAGAGAAAAGGTTTACTCCTTTTGATGAATTCAGATTCCGAAAACTTTACCCACATGGAATTTTCTGCACCTACTCGCGGATTGATAGGGTATAGAAGTGCATTTATTACCAATACTAAAGGTGAGGGCACCATGATAAGAAGTTTCGATGAATACAAACCTTATGCTGGAATGTTGACCACGCGCAAAAATGGCGTCTTAGTAAGTATGGAAACAGGTAAAACGCTCGGCTACTCTCTATTTAACTTACAAGAACGAGGTACTTTAATCGTCGGTCCACAGACAGATGTCTACGTCGGTATGATAGTTGGCATCCACAACCGCGACAACGACTTAAACGTCAACCCATGTAAGAACAAAGAGATGAGTAATACGCGCAGTAAATCTGCAGACGATGCCATCGCACTCGTAACACCTAGAACATTCTCATTAGAGGAAGCTCTAGAGTTCATCGAAGACGACGAATACGTCGAAGTAACACCTGATTCTATAAGGCTAAGAAAAGCAATATTAGATCCAAAAGATAGATATAGAACCACAAAATAAGGAGGAAAATTATGATTGGAAAAGAATCTACAAATAGAGGAGACTTATTAGAAGAATTAAGAAAAAACATTAGGACACCAGAAGAAATTCAAACTCTTGCAAAAATGACTGGCATGAGCGAAGCTAAAGTTGAAACAGTTATTAAATCAGATAGCTTAGCTTCTATTTCAGACATCATGTTTATGCATCAAGCGTATAAAGAACTAGTACTTAGAAATTCAATGGTTATCGTGATGAAAGATTACTTCAAATTTCATCCGACAGAGATGTTCGACTTAGCACGTGAGGCTAATCTAACCCCTCAACAAGTAGAACACATCATAAATAATCATTTAGATGTTCGCTTGAGCGATGTCACTAATGTTTACAACGCATTTAGAGGAATGCAAGAAATTAAAGAAATGGATGGAGCTCCAAGATTTAGAGGAAAATGATGAGCGAAGACATTCAAAAAGAAACTCGTCAAAATATGATAAACGAAATGCAAGAATATATTAAGACGAAGTCTACAGAAATATATGATGTAGCAGAAATGACAGGATACACACCAGAGCAAATCGTAGCAATAATAAAAGAAGATGCCGGAGCATTTTCCGATGTCGTAAATGTCTATGTCGCATTTCAAACTCTAATTCAATCAAAAATAGAAGATATAACATCTTCTAGAAGTCAAACAAAATAGCACGCACTGTGCTATTTTTTGATGTGACGTTTTTGATTTAAGAATATTTTGACAAAAATCGGGGGGGGGGTGTATAATATTGAAATAATAGTCTAGAAGTCATAAAATGGAGGAACAGTATGGATAAAAAGAGTAGTAAAACCAAAGTAGTACTAGGAGTAATCTTCGTCGCGAGCGTCGCAGTTATCATAGGTTCGCTATCATATGCGTATTTCAGTTTAGAAACGGGCGAAGTTCAGAATCAAGAATTGTCTATAACATCTGGAACTATGCGCATGACCTTCAGTGACAACGACTCAGGATTTAATGGTTCTTTGAACTTTGGCGAATCTGCCGAGAAATTGTTTATACTCGAGAATACGGGAACACTCCCAACAGCCAGCCAAATAAACTTTGTCGATATGATAAATACATACTTAGAAGGTTCACTCACTTATAAGCTAGATTACAAAACGACAGAGGATGGAACAACTTGGACAGAAGTAGTGGCAAAGAAGAATGTACCTCAAAGCAGTACAGCAATTACAAAAGCATTATCTAAAAAAATAGAATTGCCAGTAGGAGCAAAGTATTACTATAGATTAACTATAACACTAGAGAATTTACCAACAGTAGACCAGACACCGGATTTAAAAGCAACATTCTCAAGTACGTTCAATATAACGGAACCCAGTGAATCACCAACAGACAAGATAATAGCAAATGTAAAAGAAGGCAACCCAAACTTTGCAGTAGCCGCGACAACAGACGAAGGAATATATGCTTTAGAAGATGATTATGGTACGAGTTACTACTACAGAGGCGCAAGTCAAACAAATTATATTAAATATGGTAAAAACAAGTCAGGACAAGACATGTACTGGCGTATCATAAGAATCAATGGTGACGGTTCGCTTCGTATCATCTACGATGGCACACAAGCCTATGCTAATGGAACAACCAACGATGCGAGATATGCTAAAGTAGGACAAGCATGGAATTCAAATAGAGATGATGCAAAATATGTCGGATATATGTTCGGAGGAGCAAATGGAACAGCTAGTACATCAAAGGCAGGAGCCCAAGCCAACGAAACGAACAGCGAAGCTAAGACAGCAGTAGATACATGGTACAAAGAGAACATAGTAGATACAGGATATGGAAATAATGTAGTAGATGCAATATTCTGTAACGATAGAAGTACTTCTGGTCAAACAACAACAGGTTGGACTGAAGATACAGGCTTGGGTTATGGTAATAATTATACAGCTTTTGGAGCAACGGCAAGAGTAGGAGTATGGAAAACAGATAATATAATACCAAAATTTACATGTGAAGTAAAAAATGATGCTTTTACAATAAACGAAAGTGAAAAAGGTAATGGGGATTTAATGTATCCCGTAGGCTTGATAACAGCAGATGAGTTATTAGCCGCGGGAAGTGGAAAACACAATATTGAAAACGATTCATATTATTTATACAAATCAGCAAGTTATTATAACTGGTCTCTCTCGCCTTGTCACATGAATACAGACGGTATTGCTCGTGTATTTATAATATATATTGGTGGCTACTTAGACTATGCGCATATTAATGATTGGCGCGGTGCCATCGCGCCCGTCATAAATCTCTCTAAAGAATACGCAAGTGAACTCATTGGAGAAGGAACTATGATTAATCCCTATCGTGCTCCTGGTATAGCACCATAAAAAAGGATTGTAAAAATATATAAAATGAAATATACTCTAATTAAGAGAGCCAATTAGGAAACTAGTTGTGTTTCTCCTATAAAGGGTCCACACAGCTAACTCAAGATGAAACTAGCTGTGTGTTTTTTTATTGGAACAAACTCTTGATGAAGGCTTTGACGGCCTCTTTTATATCTATTACTACTTCTAAGGAAAATCTTATTTTCATAAGGATACATCTCCTTTCGCACCCCCCCCTGAGTTAGATTTAAGAAAGGAGAAACACATAACTAGCCTAAGTGGCTCTAAAAACCTTTATATCATACTTTCATATATCTTGTCAAATAGCCCTTCAACAAAGCCTTTTTTGCAAAATAAAAGCATGAAATCACGCTTAACTTCGAGTATTTTTCATGCCTTGCCAAATCCCATTTGATACCAAATAATCATCGATTCTATTCAACGTAACGAACTTTCCACTTAGCCACAAAGGAGCAATCAACTTTTCTCTATTGGGGTCGCTCGTCAGTCTATGGACGACTATGTCCTTATCCAAAATACTGATCTGCTCACCTAGTATAGCGATATAATCATCTCTACTCAAAAGTTCGAAGTGCTTTTTTTCATACATTTTAGCCAACACAGTTCCCTTTTCTATATATAGCATGTGAAACTTGATACCATCCGCCTTTATTCGATTTATATACTCGACTGTCTCGAGCATCATCTCTTTTGTCTCGCCCGGAATACCATTTATGATGTGGACTACCACGGATATTCCTCTTCTTTTCAACTCCCCTACGCAGTCCGTAAACTCATCCAGAGTATGGCCTCTATTTAAAAATTTAAGCGTCTCATCGTGCATCGACTGTAAACCCAATTCCACAGTTAAATAAGTTCTCTTACTCAATTCCTCCAAATAATCATACATTTCATCCGTTATCGCATCGCATCTCGTTGCAATGTTGAGACCGACGACATCATCTAGTTCTAAAAGAGGTTCATAGAGTTTTCTTAATTCACATAAAGGGGCATACGTATTCGTATTGGCCTCTAGAAAAGGTATATATTTAGCATTGGGCCACTTTTTAGAAAGAACACTCTTAACCCTATCAAACTGTTCCAAAAGAGTATCATCTTTAGAACCTATTCCCGTCGAACCGTTACAAAAAATACATCCGCCAAACCCCTTAGAACCGTCCTTGTTAGGGCAACCCAACCCAGCATCTAAACTGACTTTGCACACCTTGCAACCGAACTTCTTCTTATAAAAACTGTCTAAATCGTTATATCTTTTTTTGTTCATAACACATCACTAGCCCTATTTTAACATACAATATAGAAAAGGTTTACAAACTTTTTAAGAAGCTTTATAATATTCTCAAAGAGAGGAGTAATTATAGTTTTATGGAAAAAGGAGAAGAGTTTTTAAAAAATATTCAACCGAGAAAAGTCATGTTATTTATAGGGCTTTGGTTTGTATTGATGTTTGTTGGCAGCTTTGGAATGACTTTCAAAAAAGCTAATGATACGACAAAGTCACCAGTAAAGATAGAAGATATTTCTAAAGAAAACG
>CAZXXI010000004.1:20172-23443 GCA_964644815.1 uncultured Muribaculaceae bacterium | reverse complement strand
TCCAGAAGCGAAAAACATTTTCACCACTTTAAAGTAGTGATACAAGTATACTATATTTTAATCTAAATGTCAATTAGTATACATTTATATAGCATATTCAATTTCTTTCAATAAATTCTGCTTTTTTGTAATAATAAATGTTTAAGCTAGCTACCTATTCTTTGTAATCCATCCCTCGATGGACTTTTGAAGTCTTTTGTTAGTAGTCTCTAAATCTTCATTATTACCTATTTTAATCGGGAGTGCGAATGCGATAGACAGATCAGTTTTCCAAAAATGGTACTTTCCATTTATGACGAAAGGTAAAATACAGGCGTCCGTTTTCTTGGCGACATCTCTATAAAAAGTTGAATTATTGTTACTCATATCGGTTGTGAATACACAAATGCCTTCACCTCTTTGAAGAGTTTTGAGAACTGTTTTTTGTGTGCGATTGTCGAGTACGGATTCGTCATATTTTATAAAACCTAGCATTTTAAAAAGAAAGATATATGGTCCTACATAAAAATCTTTTTTAACTAAACATCTAATGGGTCTTTTAGTCGACATGACGATTAAAACTAAATCCAAAAGGTGGATAGAATTGCCGATTAATATGAGTGCTCCAGCACGGGGGATTATATCAATATTTATAAATCGAGGCCTATAATATATCTTGAAAATAAAAGATATGACGTTTTTAGTAAGCCTGTAACACAATTCGCGAAGCCTATTTTTCACAGTACTGCTCTTTCAATCAATCGTTCTCTTCTTCGATTAAAATGTCCATTTTGAGTAAGAGGATGTCTCGCTGTTTCGATAAATCGCGATTGACTATTCTATACGCCTTACCGAAGGTGATTTTTAAATCGTTTTTTAAAAGTTTATAGTTTCCAGTGATAGCAAATGGAACTATATAAGATGAAGTATCGTCTGCTAGAGAAAGTACATCTATGTAGTCGCGAGGAAAGGAACTATCTTTTAAAACAGCTATCATTTCTCCTTTCTCTAACACCTTTTTGCTCTTAGCTATATTTTTAACGTTTTTAAGTGATGCCGAATAGACACATCTATTAAGCGATGATGATAAAAGTGAAAAGTCTTTATCGCCTCGACGAGTGCCTATGAGTATCGTACTCGATGTGCGAGGTAAATTTTCGATTCCCTTTATTTCAGGGCGATAAAACAGTTTAAATAGTAGGCGTCTAAATGGCCTTAAAATTTTAGATAATAAGTCTTTCAAGATTTTTCCCCCACTGTCCTAATGTATTATATGTTTTAACTAAAAAAATGAGCCATTTTTCGGCTCATTTCATAATGCAAGTTTCGGGAACCGTCAGTCCTCCTAGTTCGAAGAGGATTCCACATATAATCGGTATGAAGAACAAAAGTATTGCAGCGACTGTACGCTTGGCCAGTTTGTTCGAAGCTTTTTTCATGTCGCCAGGGTCGCCGGATAAGGCTGCCTTGACGAAGTCAGCTATACTCAATACGGCGACGAGAACTGGTCCTAAATATTGAACAAAGGTGAATAACGAATTGATTACTTTTGTGAGTGCTGGACCGAAGACGGCGTTGCAATCATCGCCTTCGCGAATTTCGGTATTTATTCCACTGGAAATGGATTGATTGACTATCACTTTAAAGTCCTGTTTCTCGATAAATTCTTTTTCCGATTCGGCTTGTTCTTGGGTTATTTCGCCACTTTCTACTTTTTCATCGACATATTTTTTGTATTCGACTTGTAAAGCCCGGTAGTTATCGACTTCTAATTCGCCAGTAGATTTTTTTATCTCGACGTTCTTTATATAATTTTCGACGAAAGGTGGCATCTCATAAGTCGTGCCAATATCGTAAGCTTCTTTGACTCTTGTGGTAAGCGCAGCTCTTATGGCAGCGTCCAAATCACCCTTGTTATACAAAACTTCCAGGTTTTCTTTCGTATTGATGAGGTTAGTGGCCATGTTGCTTATAGTCGTAAATATATCGTCTGCTTTAGCGACGTGCGGATAAGCTGCCGATTCAAACTTCGTTCCGCAGTTTTCTTCGTTAGTGAAGCATACTCTATCTGCTCCCCATGGAAAGTCCAAATATGCTTTGCTAGGACATGTAAACGTATTTTCGAAGCTGTCTTGGAAGCGCTGGTCTTGAAAACCGAAATGCACGTTTTTATTTTTGGTAAAAGCACTATTAAAATTATAGCCTTCGGCATTCGCTATAGCATAGGTATTGCCTTTTTTGTTGTAATATATGTACCAACGAGTCGGGTTTACTTTATCCATTCTACCAAAAGCATAATAGATGCTAACTTGAGTAGCACCCCCATATTCGTATTGACAAAGAAGAACGGCCTTTTTAGAGTTTATGTCAAATTGGATGGGAATTTCGGCTTGGACACTGTCTACTCTACCAAATAAACCTACCAAACAGAAAAGTGCTAGTAAGATTAACTTTTTTTTCATATTTTCACCACTCTCGTAAAAATTATAACATCAAAGAGCCTTCGAAGACAACTCAATTTTAAGAATTTTCAGCTATTCTTACAGCGTCTGTACATTCTTCATTGTTCGGATTAAACATACAGTTATAGCAGATGTCGAAATCGAGACCAGAATTGTTCTTGATATCGTTGAAGCCTCCGACAAAGCCGAAGACAATCATGCCGATGACCGGCACGAAGAAGACGAGTACGCTGATGGCGATTTTGCGCAGGAATAATTTCATATTCTTTTTGACGTCATCGGACTTGCTAGAGATGACGGCTTTACCGATATCGAATATTCCTAAAACTATCAACACGAGAGGCAAAAATATCTTGAAGATATTTAGTCCTTGACCGATTAATTGTAAAATCGGAGATACCTCTTGACAAAAAGTATTTATTGTAAATATATACATGATATATCCAATCCCCCTTTTTTTATTAAAAAAAGTATACACTAAGTATACTTTCATAATGGACTTTTGTCAAATATTAGTATTCACTTTGGGCATTAGCGCATGCACCATCCCATGGTGCTGTGATACATTTGTAGCAGATGTCGAAGTCGACTTGGCCTTTAGAGTCGCCAAATCTCGCTACGAAACCGAATACTAACATGATGATGGTAGGTATGAAGAAGATTACGATACCACCTATAAGTCTCCACATGAGGCTTTGAGCACTCTTCTTGATTTCCTCTGGTTTACTAGAAACTGCTGCTTTACCTAAATCCAATAATCCAAGTGCGATGATTATTAGAGGGATAACTATTTTAAATATAGTCAAGGCCCAACCTACAAGGCCCAATAT
>CAZXXI010000004.1:11857-20162 GCA_964644815.1 uncultured Muribaculaceae bacterium | reverse complement strand
AGCACAGAAAGTACCAGCACCTGCACCTATTAAAAGTAATTCGTTCATAAAAATCTCTCTCTTTCTTAAAACTTATACTTAAATTTTATACTAAACGGATAGAATTGTCAAATATAATAGTAAAATTTCTGTAAAATTACTACTCATTATTTTTATATGACTAAGTTTTTAAAAGGTTCTTTTTTAATCGGATTCTTCTCCGTCGGTCGATATGTCCTCAGTTGTAGATGGCAGGTTGTGCGCTTTGGCAGGGTCGATGTAAACCGTAGTCTCCGTGCCGTTTGATATGGTGAGCATTATCGAGTAGCCGATGATAAATGAACTTTTGTTGTAGAGTTCGATGAATTCAGAGGCAACCAGTTTATAGCCAGGGTGATTTTCTTTGATGTAAGTTTCTATGTCGACATAACTGAGCGAATTCATCTCGCCATGGGCTTCAGAACTGTCCGGATTTAGAGCTTTTTCGAGTTTTTTATAGACTGTACCGTTAAAGTTCTCTATCTTTTTCGAGTTTGAGGCGTATTCTAAGTCTTGTGAACGCGGGTCGATGTATTCGCCTTTAGCGACGACTTTGATAGTAGCTTTACCGGTAGTTTTATTGCCATAGAGGTCGGCTACTTCGATTTCGACTTCGTGAGTCCCAACATTTTTGAGTCTATCCTCATCTTTGGAATCTTTGATGTTGATTAGGCAAGGCTTGGACAAATCTTCACACGTAGCGAGCAAATCGCCTAGATAATAGTCGGTCGAACCTTCTTCGATAGTCATCTCTTGTAATGTGAAGATGGGAGCTGTCGTGTCGATTACTTTAATGGTGCCCGTCTTAGTAATCTTGTTATGAGTAACGGAGTACTCGTATTCACCCACTTCGGACGTATTTACCTTTTTCGTATCCAATCGATAGTTATCTTTTCTCTCGGGTTTACCCTTCAAATAGTCTTCGATATCGGTACTCAAGGTACTGCCGATTTCGACTTCTACCGTCTTTAAACTGAAATAAGATTTTCTAAATACGAGAAAATATCCTCCGACGGCAAATATGATTATTACTATTAAGAAGATAACCGCGATATGGTGGGAGTTTTCCGTAACGTCTAGAAAATCTTCATCCATTTTATATCCACCTCGTCATCTGTACTTTGCGCGTTAAAAAGCTGTTATATGAGTCAAAAAATCCTAGTATCGCACTAACTATCGTATCGAGTAAGTTTTCCCCTCTTCTTACTTTTATCTTCATCATATCCGTTTTGACCTGTTCTCTAAAACAGTAGTCGTTTATATATTTGAACAGCACTTCGTCGAGTTTTTCGATTCTTTTGACATTCTCTTCTACTTCGATATCTACCGAAAAGATGAACTTGCCATAGACATCTATCAGTTTCTCGGAGACGACGTCGTCGCTGTAGTATTCAAAATTCATTATAGTATAAAAATGTGGACAATGTTTTAAAACTTCTCTGTTTTTATCCATCGATATATTCACCTACTCTATTATTAAGAATTATATAATACATTTGTATCTTTTGCAAGCATTTTAACGACGAAAAAAGGACTTCCGAAGTGGATGTCCTCATGTATCTTGTTAACCTTCTAATACTTTTATGGCTTTGTGAATCAGTAAGTCGTATTTGACTACTTCGATGCCACCGTACATTTCGACGATTTCTTTCTCTTCGCAGCCGTACTTTTCAGCTTGTTCTTTAGCGTGTGCTTGAACTTCTTCATCGCTCGCTTCTAGTTTCTCTTTAGTGATGATTTCGTCTAGTAAGTATCTAGATTTGATTCTCTTGATGGCTTCCGGACGAGCGTTTTCTTTGAACTGCTCCATAGTTGTTCCAGTGAATTGTAAGTAACTCTCGAGTGGAACGCCTTGCATCTCCAGTCTTCTACTCAAATCTTGAGTCATGCGTGCGATTTCTTCTTCGACAATCTCGTCGTTTATTTCGACTGTCAACTTTTCGATACCGGCTTCGATTAAAGCGTCGATATATTTATTTTCGGCATCTTCAGTCTTGTGTTCCATGAGATGCTCTTCTATTTTAGCTTCTAGTTCTTGTTGAGTCTTGACGTCGTCATAGCCCAAGTCTTTGAAGAACTCTTCGTTCATCTCTGGCAATTTGCGAGCGTTTATCTCTTTGACGGTTACTTTGAAGACGGCATCTTTACCCTTTAGGGCAGCCATATAATCTTCTGGGAATTTGACGTTTATGTCTTTCGTCTCACCCTTTTTGAAACCGATTAGAGCATCTTCGAAACCAGGTATGAAAGTGTTAGAACCGATTTCTAATGAATAGTCTTCACCTTTTCCTCCGTCGAAGGCAACTCCGTCGACAAAGCCTTCGAAGTCGATGACGGCGATGTCACCCTTTTCGACCTTATCGCCCTTTTTAGGTTCGATTTCGGCGAAGTGGCTGCGCATGTGTTCTAGTTCGTGAGCAATCTCTTCTTTAGTAACTTTAGGAGTCTCTTTTTTGACACCCAATTTTTTGTAGCTAGCGAGTTTTACTTCCGGTTTAGTTATGACGGTAAATTCGAACTCGACTTCCTTCTCGCCGATGTTTTTGACGTCTACTTTTGGTTCACATGCTGGAACTAAGTCGTTTTCGTTTAGTGCTTTCTCGTAAGCAATAGGTAGTGCTTTATCTATTGCATCCATATATAGAGATTCTATGCCGAAGTTCTTTATGAAGATTTCTTTTGGAGCTTTACCTTTTCTAAAACCATCTATTTTAGCCGCGGCATTTTTCTTTTTAAAGACATCGTCTAAAATCTTCTCCCAGTCTTTATTCTCTACTTTTGCTGTAATAGTATGTACGTTTTTCATGATATATTTCCTTCTTTCGTATTAAATGTATTATATAATAAATGTGTCTATCTTACAAGTCTTCCTTCATCTTTAAATCTTTGATGATTTCTTCGAGCTCGTCTAGTTTCCTTTTGGCCTCTTCCGACTTGCTCCGATAGTAGATGTTTTCATATGTCTTATGGATTTCTTCGAAATAGTTTAGATTTCTTTTATCGTCAATGAGGAGTGGACCGAATTCGTATTCTTTAGTCGAATATGTCACAGGTTCATAGGCGTAAGTAGCGACGATGTTGATGTAAGTCTTCTTCCCGTCCGGGATTATCTCTTCGGCAACTATGCGGTAACTATTTTGGGCGAGAAAACTTCTAAGCTCGAAATGGTTGTTGTTCGACTGCAGGACGAGTTTATAAATCTTATTGAGGTTGGGACTAGCGAGGATGTCGATGATGGTTTTCGAACCCATACCGGAGATGATGAGCGTGTTTACATCGAGTTCGGCAATCTTCTCTATTCCATAGCTCAGTATGGGAATGACTTTGCCATCTAGCCCATTTTTGGCGATGTTATCTTTGCCGTTTTGCAAGGCATTGGGATTGACATCGCCGACGTATATTTTATCTAAATAGCCGTTTTCGACGAGATAGATATCTAAAAGAGCGTGGTCGCAGCCGACGTCCATGACGGAGTCTTCTCTGTAGATATATTTAGTGAGGCTGGCTAGTCTTTCACTTATTTTAACCATTACTCTTCTCCTAAGAAGTCTTTGAGCTTTTTAGCACGCGATGGGTGGCGAAGTTTTCTAAGTGCCTTGGCTTCTATCTGTCTTATGCGTTCACGCGTGACGTTGAAGCGCTTACCTACTTCTTCTAGAGTATAGCAAGTGCCGTCTAGTAAGCCAAAGCGCAACTCTAAAACTTCTTGTTCTCTTTTTTGAAGAGTCTTCAAGACTTCTTTAATCTGTTCCTTTAATATTTCGTTGGTGGCGTACTCTTCAGGACTCATGTTCGACTTATCGGGAACGAAGTCGCCGAAGTGAGAATCTTCTTCTTCACCTATCGGAGTGTCCAAGCTGACTGGGTCTTGGCTTATCTTCATGACTTCGCGGACCTTTTCGACGGAGATGCCCATCTTCTTAGCCAGTTCGTCCTCGGTCGGCTCGCGGTTCAATTCGAGAGTCATCTGTCTTTGAATGCGAGCCATCTTATTGATAGTTTCGACCATGTGGACGGGAACTCTTATCGTCCGAGCTTGATCGGCGAGGGCACGAGTTATCGCCTGTCTTATCCACCAAGTGGCGTAAGTTGAAAACTTAAAGCCTTTGTCGTAATCGAACTTTTCGACGGCTTTCATGAGTCCGATGTTGCCCTCTTGAATTAAGTCTAAGAACAATAGACCGCGTCCGACATATCTTTTAGCTATGGATACGACTAGACGGAGGTTCGACTCGGCCAATATTCTTTTCGCATCTTCATCGCCCTCGGATACTTTGACGGATAGCTCCATCTCCTCTTGGGCATTCAATAGGCTAATGCGACCGATTTCTTTCAAATACATGCGGACGGGGTCGTTTATGTTTATATCCTTAGTAATTTCGGCATCGCTCAAGATGACGACGTCGCCGGTTTCACCATTTTTGTCCGTTTCGTCAGTGCCTTCAGTGCCGGATACGACGGCGATGTTGTTTTCGACCAAAGTGTTATACAGTTTATCGAGAGAGTCGTTGTCGATATCTAACCCCTTTAAGTTATCGGCCAGTTGCTCGAAGGTTATATAACCCTCTTTTTTTCCTAATTTTAATAAGTTTTCTATTCTTTCTTCTAATGTTTTAATCTCTACCATTTTTTACACATCCTTTTTTAATCTCTATTATTTCTTCACATAGTCTTTTTTTTCTATTTACGTCGAGTTCTACTTTTATCTGATTTTTCAATTCTTCAATTCTCTTTTTATCGAGTATGTCTTTTATAATCATGATGACGGATTCCATATCGGCGAGCGAAAATTCATCGACGTGAACATCCCTTATAACCTCGCGGACTACTTCGTTGACATCTTGGTAGTCCTCCGAGAAAGTGAGATAATCGGCAAAATCGATAGACCTGTTCAACTCGAAGTAGTATAACAAATTATTCGACACAAGTCTATATCTACATTTTGGCAAATTGAGTTGATAATGGATGAACATGCGCATGCAGTCGGTATCGTTCATCATATAATAAAGCATAGTCTTAAACGCCTTGTTAAATTTGTTATCCGCCTTTTCTTTTGCGGCAGTTATCTTCTCGGGGTCATCCCTCTCTTTGACTTCTTTAAGCTGTTCGTTATTTTTGACGATGCTGCGGAGGAGGTCTTTATCGAGGTGAAATTCGTCGGCGAGTTTGTTCATCGTAAGTTCGACTAACAGTTCGTCTCCCATGTTCCCTACCATCTTGATGACGTCGTTTATGTAAGCTGTCAGTTCGGTCGGATTTTTGAGGTTGCGGTTTTTTTTGAGGTAAATCTCCATGAACTCCGGATAGCTGAGTGGATTTTTTAAGTTATCGCGGAAGGCCTCAACGCCGTAAGTCAAGATATACTCATCGGGGTCTTTTTTACCTGTTAAGCGGACGATGCCGATGTCGATTTTCTCCTTGACGAGACTCTCGCTCAAACTCACAGTGGCCATTTCACCGGCATTGTCGTTATCCATGACGATGATGACTTTGACGTTTAACTTTTTCAAGAGTGCAATCTGTTCTTTGGCTAAAGCAGTACCCATCGTGGCGACGACGTTTTTGATGCCGACGCTGTAGACGCGGATGGCATCCATAAATCCCTCACAGATGACGATGAATTTCTCTTGACGTGCGGCTGGTGCTGCCAAGTGATAGTTATAGAGGTTCTCGCGCTTTTTGAAGATGACGGTTTCGCGCGTATTGATATATTTGGAGTGTGACTCCGAGTTATATATGCGACCAGAAAAACCGTTTACTTTGCCCGATGGACTTTTAAGAGGAAAGATAATCCTATTTCTGAATAAGTCGTACGTTCCTGATTCTCCATCAGCGACGAGACCCAAATCGTCCATATCCTTTTTGGGAATCTTCTTGCCGGTAAGCAGTTTATAGAGCATGTTTGCCTCGGGAAGAGCAAGACCTATCGAAAAGTCCTTGATGATGTCGTCGTTTAATCCCCTTTTGTGCAAGTATTCGCGCGCCTCTTTTCCCCGTTCGGTGCGAAGATTGTTTTGATATAGCAAAGTCGCCAGATTCATGATGTCATAGTATTTTTTGTTCTTCTCATCTTCTTTGGATTCGCGTATCGTGAAATTCTCACCTATTTTGTCCGCGACAATCTTGACGGCCTCTAGAAATGAGACACCGAGAAAGTTTTCGACGAAGTTAAAGACGTTACCCGTCGCCCCACAGACGAAACATTTGTAAATCTGTTTGTCCGGGCTGACGCTCATCGAAGGCGAGTGGTCGTCGTGAAAAGGACAGACTCCAAAGTAGTTCTTACCGTGGGCTTCCAAATTTACATAAGATTTAACTATTTCTACTATGTCGGCGTGACTTTGAATGCGTCCAAAATCGTTGTTGCCTTTTTCATTCATAAAAATCACCCTCTACTTATTTATTATTCCGGAAAGTTGCTATTTTTCTCATCAAAAAATGCAAAAAAGTGAAAAAAATTGCAATTTTTCACTTAATTTAACACAATTTGACATTTTTTTACAAATACTTTTTATAAAAAATCGACTTTTTTCAAATTAATTCTTTAACAAAAATTTTGGAAATTCGTATGATAATAATAGGTGATTTACAATGCACAATGGCAATTCTTTTTTCAACGGCTTTTTTGCTTTTTTAGCAGTTATCGTACTCTCGTGTATGATATTTTGGCAAACTTTATTGGTCTTAATCTTACCTTTGCGTTTTAACGTATTCGTTTTATTAGTAGAACTCGTTCTATTATTCTATTTCATCTTTCGCATAATATGGTGCCACTAACCACTCGGTTCTATAGACGTAGTCGAGACTTTCGGATATCTTTTCGCAGGAGGTGAATTCATCTTCGCTCCAGACGATTTCTTTGGGCATACAAAGGAGTATAAATAGCAACTCTTTTTCTTCTTCTGTATAATTTACGTGTTTAAAATATTCTTGTAAAACGGAGGCGAATTCGACCTCTAAAGCTTCTTTTTGGTAGAGATTATATATATCCAACACGGGACTATCTATGAGCGATTTATCCCAACTGATAAGAGCGCTCTTTTCACCCCTCAGATAGTGTTCTAAAGATAAATTGTTATGAACGACACTCACTCTCGTCTCGCGTTTTTCTTTGACGGATTCGTACCAGTCGTCCAGTTTAGCACTCGCGAATTCTATTTCTGAAAAGAGCTTGGAGGAGTTTCTTATGAAGAGATATTCGCTCGGACTCATGAATATCTTTTCTTCTATTTGCTCAACTGTTTTGGTATATCGGTCTTTATAATACAGCAAATTGCTTTTGATATCGTCATATATCTCTTTAAACTTATCTTCACGCACCTCTTTGTTGTAACTCGTCTTCGAGTGGAGGTTGGCAACGCTTCTAATCATGTCGATAGCTTTTTGATCTTTTGGATAGTTGGTATCTTCTATATATTCGAAGATGTAGATGTCGCTGCGGGAGTCGTCGACGAGGGCGGGAAAGTCGTGAAAATCGCGGCTTTTGAGATAATTGAAAAGCTCTTTTTTGTCTTTCTCACCTTTAGGTTTGACGACGTATTTGCCATCCATGGAATCGATAATCGTACTAGAACCGATGCGCGTTATTTTATATGGTTTATATAGTTCGTTTACCAGTTCGAGGCTATTCATCCCTTGACTCTGGTATGATCAGTTTGCTCTTGAGTTCGAGAACGTCGGTTTCGTTGTATTCTTTGATGAGTTCAATAGAGCAGCCATATTTTTCGGCAATAGATTCCAAAGTGTCCCCTTCTCTTACGATATGGACGTGATAAGTGATAAATTCATCGCCATCTAAGACGGAGTCATAAATCATGTCCGAGTCAGCAGATGTTAGACGGTCATCTTCTTCGACAGTTGGAGCAGTTATCATGTCGTCTATATCGATTTCAGGTGCGATATCCTCTTCTACCGCTTCACGAGTTTCTTCTTCTATCATATCGGTCGGAAAGTCGCTGTTCAAGTCCTCTTCGGTGATATCAGGTATTTCCGGCTCGACTACTTTTTCGTCATAGCGTATTCCGAAGTCGATGTAGACCGTCAAACAGTCATCTTTTACGTTATATTCGAAGTCTTCGATGTCGTAGGACAGCGTTTTTAAGTCGACATTAGCTTCTAATTCGTACTCGAGAGGCAAATGATAGTCGAACGACTCTTTATTGAGACTGAGTTCGTTCGGTTTATAATCTCCACTCACTATAAAATCTCCTCTTAAAACGCCTTCGTCGACAGTGAAGTCGTGTTCGAGGCTGATGCTGCAAAGTTCTCCGATATTCGTCTTGAACAG
>CAZXXI010000004.1:0-11847 GCA_964644815.1 uncultured Muribaculaceae bacterium | reverse complement strand
AATATCTTTTTCATAATTTATAATCATTTTCATAAAAAAATCTCCCTTTCTCTATATGAAATATATTAGAGATAGAAAGATTTTATGTTTTAAATTTAGATAATTCGCTTCGTTTGAAGTGATAAATCGTTTTTTGACAAGAACTCAAAAATGTGTTATTATGATTATGTCAAGGAAACTTGCATAAAATAAAAAGGGAACATTCAGTTTTTGCAAGTTGAATTGTCTACCCAATTAAAATTGATTGGACACTTATTCTATGATATGAACCCCATTTCTTGGACAAGAGAAATGAGGTTTTTATATGAATAAATTAAGTTATGAAGAAAAGATAAATATATATTATGATAGAAAGATATCTAAGAACTTTTAAAATAAAAATTCTCTTCTTCATTTTTATCAAATCTCCTCTCTTTTAAGAGATTTGGTAGACACTCAACAACTGATATTCCCTATAAAAATTATACTATTATTAGTTATTGAAAACAAGTAAACCAGTTTCAGTTTTTTAAAATATTTTTATCTAATGCTTTTTCTTTTTGCCCTTTTTTCTTTTGGTAGGTTCGACTACTTCTTCTTCGTCGCTAGCTTCTTCTATAGCTTCAGGAGTTTCTTCTTCTCGTGATTCTTCTCGTACTTCGATAGCGGATACTTTTTCTTTTTGTTCAATAGAATACTTCTTTATGATTCTCTTGAGCTTGTTTATTTTGCCGAGTTCTAAAAGAACGATTAGCAACATGATACCTGCACAGGCAGCAGCCGTTATTAAGAAAAGTACGAGTTCTTTGTTATTTTTTAAAAGTTCTTCGTAGACTTTAGAGTTATATTTGATGAAACCGTTTGTCTCGGCATCGTAAATGTAGAAATCTTTTTTACCCGTTTCGATGTTCATCGCGTACAAAAGATAAAATGAATCATCTTTGGTGCTTTGGAAACCGGAATAGTTAACTCCATTTATGGAAATCTCCTTTTTTGCGAAGCCGTCCGGTATTTCGTCAGTCGACTCGGCTAGCAAGGTGATGCCGTTACCCTTGAGTTCTCTATATGGAGAATATGTGTTAGCTGTTTCATCGTATATATATAATCCGATGTCGCCAGACTCGTTTTTTAAACCTACTAACGTCAGATTAGCGAGTTCACTTTTGAAGGCAGGGACATCGATTTCGGCAATTTTTATCGTCGTCGAACTAAAGCCGACGGGCGCGGTTAAGAGGTCTTCTTTTTTGACGACTGTATATGTTTGACCGTCCACATTGGCATTAATAGGATTCAAGTCTTTGACGTCGACGAGAATCGTATAGGTCTTCGTACTGCCGTTTTGGGCGGTTACTATCACTTGGACTTTGTTGGCACCTTCAGAGATGTCGATATTGCCAGTTCCACTCACCCTAGCGGTAGAATCTGCGACACTGGCGCTTACCTTGATAGAAGTTTCGGTATCGGGTACGGAGACTTTATATTCTAGCGTATCCTTGTTGAAATTAGGAGTCAGTTCATAGCCTTCGACGGTAAGAGCTTTTAAATCGTTATTTTTGCTATAACTAGCCTGTATTTCAGCTTGCGTCTTGACAGTTACGGCTACGCTGTTTTTACCGGGAATGAAAATCTTGGCTTCGTCGTAACCGGCCATTTGGGCATCGGCTACGCGAATATTGGCATTGCCCGATTTGATGGCTTTGAAGGTATATGTGTATTCGCGCGTCTTATCGGTTCCGTTCGAAGTTTGGTCGATGACGTGCAGTGGGCTCCCACCTACGTAGGAAATATAAGCACTGTCATAGGTTATGCCGAAGTCCCACGAACCGAGGGCCTCCGAGCAAGTAAGACGTACTTTTACAGTGAATGTCGAGCCGACTGTGGCAACTTTAGTACCGGTCGAAGCGATTATCGAACCAGTCGCGGCATCGACACTCGTGGCGAAGAGAAACATCGCGACAAAACATATGATTGCATTTCTTAATTTTTTCATTTTAACCTCTATTCTATTCTTGAGTTATGGCTACGTCGTTCAATAGGTGCTTTTTTATGGCCAGAAGGTCCAAGATGTCGACTTTGTTATCTTTGTTGGCATCTGCTCCCCTTTGCTGCGTTTCGTTTAAAAGAAGGGATTTTAACAGATGTTTTTGGATGGATAATAAATCCAAGATATCTATCGAACCGTTGCCGTTCGCGTCTCCGTAGATTACGACGTCGAACGTCTTGTTGTTAGCCACGTTGCTGATGGTGACTTTTTGACCGGTTTTGACGAGACCGGAAGTTATTTCAGTGCCATCGGCTTCGGTGATTTTGACAGATGTGAAATGGTACGAATTGGTGATAGATTTGATTATATTCGAAACGTCCGAACCGTATTCGACGTTCGACATGAAGATACCGTCTACTTTATAGCCGACTTTGTTGAGCATCTCTTCCGGCGTATCTTTATCCATCTCTACTCTTTTGACGTTTATCGTGTAGACAGCTGGCGTACCGTTCACGGCAGTTACTTTAATTTCGAAAGTCTGTTCGTCACTCGTAAGCGCTACTTTAGCGGGATACTCGACTTTAGCGTTCGCATTGGTTGCCGTCGCAGTGACATCTAGTTCGGTAGTCTCTTTTACAGCATAACAATCATAGGTGTAAGCGTTCGACATAAATTCTGGGCTGAGCTTGCACGCCGAGATGGAAAGATTGCTGAGCGTCGCATCGTTGTTGTAACTGACGTCTAGAGATGTCATCGCTCCCATGTTCTGGTAGATTGGTATTAGAAAATCGTATGCTGCTTGGTCCCATTCGGAGATGGTGTTGTAAGAAGAGTAATTAGATGAATAAGTCATATAGGCCTCTTTATATGGAGCCTGGACGTTTTGCATGTATTGGTTGATAAAATAGGTCGGAGTGATGGTATTGAATTTCTGGTAATATCTCGTCGACTGCCCTCTTCCGATGTAATTATTAGAAATCAGACTAGAACCGGCATAGATGGATATGTATTGGTTATTCCAGTTTTCTCTTTGGGCGCGTTTAAAACCGTTTTCGATGATTTCAGTGTCGGTTGCTCCACTTGCACCAATGTTGAAGAAGTTGTATAGACCAACGTATAAAGGTTTGCCGTCGGCGCCTAGGAGATTTTTCCAACCGACTCCTAAAGATAAGGGTGCCCCATATGCGCCCTGTTCTATCTTGACGCGCGTAGCTAAGTGAGCAGGACTTACCTGGCGAGCAGCACCTGTCTCGAGGAATGTGTCGGTGTAACTATGAGGTCCCACGACACAGTTATTGGCACCGTCGAAACAGTTAAACGTTCCGGCCATAAAAGTTCCCTGTAATATCTTTTCGACAGCTTCTCTGTTTTTAGCGTTCGGATTGTAAGCTGCGTTTTCGAACATGAAGATATGCGATTCGTCCAAGAAGTTGCGAGGGTCCATGTAAAACGCTATCGTCTGTTCGCTCGCAGCTTTCCAGTTCTTACCTGCGACATCTTTCCAGACTCCGTTTTCGTAAGCTCCGTCTCTCGTCGAAAAGAGAGTTGTATTTTTGCTCTGGATAGCATTGGTATTTATGTATCTCGCTTCGCCCGCGACAGCTGTGTTGAAATCCATTCCTCCCGTTTGGCCTCCGGTGTAGGAAGGAGTAAAAGTCCAGTTGGGGTGGATGACGTGGAGGATGGCCAGTTTTTTAGCGTAGTCGGCTGGGAATCCCCTATTTATGAGGTCCTGTCTATATGCTTCGTCTATTATATATTCGGTGGCAGCGACGTTGGCCTTAGGAATATACCCGACGTAGAGGAAACCGTCCATTAAGAACTTTACCTGGTAGTAGTCGTTTTTTTCGCCTACGATTTCGAATGCCTCGGGAGGAGAGAGGTTTATGGGCTCGTGGATATCGCTTAGAAGGTTGGCTGAACCGCTACTTGCGTCCGTCAAGACGACCGATTTCTTGGTCGCGATACCCCTTTTATATATTTCGGCGGCATCGACAGTCGATATAAAACAAGTCAATAAGGTTATAATTATGCCGATGGAAAATAGTTTTTTCATGGGTATACTGCCTCCAATTCTTACAACATTATATCACAAAATGTGTGAAATTTATGCGAAGTACGACAAATTGCGTGTCAATAATGCGTCAAACTGAGAAAAAAACATTTGCAAAAGAAAAAGTCCAAAAGGACTTAGTTGTTATCGACGAAATCGACCATCTTTTTAAAGACTGCGGGATTCTTTTCTACTTTCTGGATTAAGTCTTCTTTATCGAACTTGGAGAAGACATTTTTGAAAGATTCGGCATCTCTTAAAAAGATTTCTGGATATTTGACGATTACTTGTGAATAGTTAGATATTCCAAACTCTCTCATGTATTTTATATTTTCAGAAATCAATCCTTCGAACAACGAAAGCTCGCTGTAAGTATTGTCGTCAGTCGTGTCTTTGATAGTCTCGATATCGCTTTTATCTAAACCGAAATCGTACAAGTATTTAAGTTCCATCAACGATTACCCTCTTTCATCTTTTTAATCTTGCGCAGGAGCGTTATTTCTGGTCCAACGGTTTTCATCTTCTTTAAGTCGTTGCCATCTACTTCGTTGACTGCTCTTATGACGTCTTCTGCAGTCATGTCGAATTTTAAAGTCGTACCATCTTTATAAGTTACTTCATCTTTAACTAGGCTCTTGAGTCTCGCATAAGAAGTTCCATATGGCGTCAACAGTTCGTTTAAAGTACTCTCGATATTATCGGCGATAGATTTTACCGAAGATTCTTCTTTATTTTCATTTGCGTTTGGAGTATTCAAAATAGATTCCCAGTTGTTGATGTCTGATGTCAAGAACGATAATGTATCGCTCATGTCATTTTCCTTTTTAGTCTCTTTCTTCGGTTCTGTTTCGAGAGCCGCTCCAAATAAGTTTTCTAGATTTTCAGTGTAAACTGGAGCTTCGCTCTTCTCTACTTTAGGTGCCGGTTCCTCTGTCTTTTCTTCTTTCTTATTAGGATTATAACCAGTTAGGTCATAAATCTGTTTTAACGATTCTTCGAACGATACTTCCGGTGCCTTAGTTGATTTTTCCTCTTCGGTACCGACGTTAGAGAAAGATTCAGGTTCGATAGAATCTAGCAAGCTAGGCTTCTTCTCTTCCACTTTCTTTGGAGGTACAACCTCTTTTTCTGGAGTTTCTTCCACTGTCTTGCTGCTTCTAGTTGCAGCTTTCTTAGCAGTCGATTTAGTTTTAGTTTCAGTCTTTTTAGCAGGCAGTTTTTCGTTAGATATCTCTACTAAGTCGACATTTACCTTCTCGAATGTCTTATCCAATTGTTCCAAAGATTTATTGTATCTAAAAAGCTCAGTACTATAGTTTTCTAAATCGTTATTCAATTCATCGATTATCTTTGTGAATTCTGCGATATTGTTTTTAATAGCTTCGATATCGCTGTTCAAATGAGCAATCTCAGAACGATTTTTCTCGACATCTTTTTCGCAGTTGACGCGAGCGTTGTCGATGATTTCGCTATAGAGTTCTTTGGTCTCACCTTTACTGGTAGAGGAATAGGCATCGGCGATTTTCTTATAAGTATTTTCGACGTTTTCGATAGCGTCTTTAATCGTATCGATTTTATCTTCCATCTTTGCAATCTCTTGGACGCATTTTTCACGCGAAGTTTCGTTATCGCTTATCTCTTTAGACGTATCCTCGATTTTCTGCTCGTAATCTTTTATATTATTTTTAATGTCATCTATGAGGCTAGTAAAAGCGTCTTTTGCTCTTCCTATGAAGCCCCCAAATAACTCTAGTTTTTTTTCACCTTCAAATTCAAATTTTTCCATACTAATACTAGCATCTCCCTTACTATTCTGGAACCATTTTAACAAATAATCTAATAAATGTAAACCTTTTTTTCTCCACATACATATAATAAAGTGATTGGTGGTATGTATGAAAAACATTTTTAAAAAATGTCCGCTTTTTTTAGCAGTATGTATCTTAGTAGGTACGAGCTTTCTATTGAGCGGATGTAAAGATAAGTCGGAAGACGAACTCGTCAAGTTGAGAGTTGGAGAAGTCACGCACAGCGCTTTTTATGCCCCACTCTATGTAGCGATGGAAAAGGGTTTCTTCGAAGATGAAGGCTTAAAAATAGAGTTATCTTTGATAAGTGGAGCGAACAATGTAACGGCAGCTGTCCTGTCGGGCGATGTCGAGATAGGTTTCTGTGGACCAGAGGCGACCATCTACATATACAACGGTGGCGAAAAGGATTACATAAGAACTTTTGCCGGTTTGACGAAAAGAGATGGACAGTTCCTCGTCGCAAGAGATGAGATAACCGATTTCGATTGGAATATGCTCGTCCAAAAAGAAGTCTTAGCTGGACGCATCGGTGGAATGCCCGAGTTGAACTTCGAAAACGCCCTTAAAAATGCTGGAGTGAGTAAGAAGGACGTCGAAATAAATACGAGTGTAGACTTCGCCTCTTTGACGAGTGCATTCATAAGTGGCGAAGGAGATTACGTCAATCTCTTCGAACCGAACGCTACTAAATTAGTAGGCATGGGCTTCGGTCACGTCGTCGCCTCTATCGGAGAAAAGTCCGGCGAGATGCCATATACGGCATTCAACGCGAGAAAGAGTTACATCGAAAACAACAAAGATATAGTTACTAAATTCACGAACGCTATCGCGAAGGGATTGGAGTTCTGCAAAGACAAGAGCGAAAAGGAAATTGCAGAGACCATAATTGGACAATTCCCAGACACTTCTATAAAGGATATGGAAACTATAGTCAAGAGATATAAAGATGCCGATTCGTGGTTAGATAACCCTCACATCGATGAAAAGTTATTCGAGAATTTAGAAGATATCATGATCGATTCTAAACAAATCGAGAAGTATGTTCCTTTCGATGACTTAGTAGAAAATATATACGAATAATGTTAAAACCCCTACTATATGAAGTCGGGGTTTATTTTTATGTCAATCTTTGGCCTTATGTCGCTCTATTCGTCGTTTAAATCGAAGTCTAGCATTTCTTCTACTATATTTTCATATAAGTCTTGTTCGTGTTTTATAGTATCGATTAAAAACGTTTTGTCTTCTTTATAGTTTTTTAGTCCTCTCATGTAATATGGTTTGTCGCTGTCAAGTATAATAAAGGGCATTATATCATGCTTTAGGCATTCTTTGAACATAATCATTCTGCCGACTCTTCCGTTGCCGTCTCCAAAAGGGTGGATAAGTTCGAAGCGGTAGTGAAAGTCGACTATATTTTCTATGGTAACTTCTTTTAAATTGCGATATTCATTCAATAAAGCATCTAAATCTCGTTCTACATCGGCAGGAGCAGAAGTAGCTATGATGTCAATCAATCCGATTTTATTAGGTATTACTTTAAAGCCTCCTACATTGTAGCGCGGATTTTCTTCATCGGATGTATTTCTTTTAAGAATTTTGTTCATCGAAATCATCATTTCTTTTGATAAAGGCTCATCGATAACGTCGAGACAATAATCGAATAATCTAAAGTGATTTTTCATTTCGATTAAATCGTCTAATTTAATAGAGTCGTCACTTTTGGGAATGAAGGAGTTTGTAGTGAATATCTCTTCGGTTTCATCTTCGGTTAACTTTCCGCCTTCGATTTTATTGGAGTTGAAAGCAAAGTTTACTTGTGAATAGTGGTATATGTTTCCTTTAAAACGCGATTTTTTTTGTTCTATCAGTTCGTTTTTTAATTTTTGTAGCAACATATTTTAGAACCTCTTTTCTTATATATCGATTATAACATAACTCAATATGAAAGATAAATGCCTTGCTTCTTCATTACTGAGATTTTTTGGAATTTAAAAAGCACTGATGAGTTAAATTTCAGTGCTCTATAATATTTCTTTACCGTTATCTAAGACGTGGTCGTAGAATTCGAATAAGTTTACTCCTAGGGGAGGCTTTGAATACTCGAATACGTGTAAACTTTCGATTTCTTTTTTGGACAATTCTTTTATGTCGTTGTTAATCAAGAGATGGCTTTCTAATTGGTGATAGACGGCCTCTTTTAAGGTGTCGAATTCGAGTATTCCCTTGCGAGGCCCATCGGCATGTTCGAAGAGATTGTACTTGTCTTGCGACTCGTAAACCAAGTAGGAATGCGTCGTATAGGGGTTTTCTTCTTCTAAACAAAACATCACGAAGAGAGTATGGACTCGGTAACCGTTTTCTATAAACCAATCTCTTTCGACTTCGGTTTGGTCGAAACAGTGGCCATAGCCGTCTATTATTATCTCTTGACTATCTTTTAGTCTCCACAGATTTTTGACGCCGTATTCGAAGTTTTCGTCGTCATCTAGAGTATAAAGAGAACCATCGGAATCCTTAAAACCGTATTGGAGGTGTTCATCCATAAATTTGAGCAGTTCCTCTGGCGTTTTTACATCAGCATATTTCATAATCATTTTTGGATAATATCTTCGATATCGTCTAAAGCAGCCTTTCTAATCTCTTTTTCTTCACCTGTAGCCATATTTTTGACTTTGTACACCCCTTTTGCGATTTCGTCTTCGCCGATGACGATTACATAAGGAATGTTCTCTTTGTTGGCATATTCAAAGCATTTCTTAAGCTTTTTATCAGTGAATTCGATATCGACTTTGTAACCTAGTGCTCGAATAGCGCAAGCGACGTTTAGACTCTCTATCGTAGCTTTATTCGAGTTTTCGCCGTTTAGAGGAATTATGTATAAATCTAATGGCGACTTACTCTTGAACTCGTCTCTTTTCTTTAGAATTTCGTAAATAGAAGATAGTCCGAAGCTGACTCCGACAGCCGGATAGACATTGCCATCGTCGATAAAATCCGTAATCATTTTGTCGTATCTTCCTCCACCGCCGATGCTGCTCGTCAACTCCCCATTTTTAGCGTATACCTCGAAGACGTTGCCGGTGTAATAGTCCTGTCCACGAGCGAGGGATGGAGAGAACACTGCGACATCCTCTAAATCTGTCTCCTTTAAAATATCTCTTAGACTGATCAATTCGTCTAATCCCTTCTTCAGCATCTCGTTAGAGGTAGAAGCAAATTTTTGGTTTAGTTCGTCTAAGCTCATCTCGAAGTAGCTAAGAAGCTTCTCAGCCGTTTCAGTCGATGGAACGCCGACGCTTACGAGTTCGGTCAACAGTTCTCCTTTCTCGAGTTTGTCCAGTTTGTCGATGACGGTTACTACTCTATCTATGTCGTCTTCGGTTAAATCTGGCATCTCGTTTTGGATAAGACCTCTCATCAGATTCCTGCTGTTATACTTGATATATATTTCGATGCCCATGTCATTGTAACCTCTATACCAAATGCTTAAAAGTTCGGCTTCTATGAGATTTCCTTCCAGTCCGACGACGTCGACATCGCATTGCATGAACTCTCTGTCGCGTCCGGTTTTTACAGGACCGTCTCTAAAAACTTTTCCCATCTCATATCTCTTGAAAGGCATGCGTATATCTTTGGTAATGGCGATATATTTGGCGAAGGGAACGGTCAAGTCGTAGCGAAGACCGAGTTTGCGTTCGCCTTGGTCAGTGAGTTTATATATTTCATTCAATAAATCGTTAGTCTCATCGTATTTGCCGGCGAGCAAATCATAATAACACAGAATTGGAGTTTCTAGTGGAGAATAGCCATACTCTTCGAACACTTTGCGAAGAGTATCTTGGATATAATTTCTTATCCTCTGTTCGCGCGGATTGTAGTCATAACTTCCTTTTACATTTTTTAAGTTGATTTCTCTTTTCATATCATTTCCTTCTTTCTCATATTTAAAAAACTATACAGATGCTTCTCCTGTATAGTTTTAAGTTTACTTTTCTAGGAGAATGCATCACAAATAGCACTTCCTATGCACTAAGTCTTTATTTAGTGCTAGAAGTGCAAAGTATTATGGTGATGTATACTCATCGTATTCGTGTTATTCATAATACATGCATTTCCTTTCAAATATAGTTCGATTTTAACATCTTTAAGTATAGTTGTCAAATGAAAACTTTAAGAACATGAAAGCCCTTAAAGTTAAAATTCTAGCAGGTGACAATCGGTTCTAGGAGCATCCACTCTCCAGTTGTCAAATGATCCATCTGGAATTCGTGCCCTTTTAAAGTCCCTTTTACTGTATTCCCGTCATCTTCTTTAATTATAGCATCGTTACTATCAATCTCGGTAGGTTCACAAGCGTTATGTCTGCATACATATATGTTTATTATCTCGCCTTTGTCATCTACCGACGTATTGAAATAATGGTTGCGTCCTGGATCTTGGTAGATACTAGACAATTTATCATAGAACTCTTTTATATCTTCACCTATATATCTATAACACGTAGTATTTTCTTCGGGATAAAGATTTTCGGCCGAAGATAAATCTATTTTATCGCTTGTAAATACTTTATTTATCTCATTTATTTCTTTTACTGCTTTTTCTAAAGCTACACTAAATGAATAATCTTCTGGATTATAGTCCTTTTTGAATTTTTTATTAAACAGTAATCTTAAAACTATAGTTCCGACTACAATAATACATATTCCACCTATTATCAAAATAATTTTTTTGACATTTAGCTTTTTTTTATTCTTTTTTTCTTTCATATCGTGCACCTACTTTTCTACTTTAATAAAATATATTAATTAACTAAATTTGCGAAAGAAATCTGATTTATGCACAGCAGTTAGTACAATAGTATGGCCCAATTGTATTTCCGTTTGGTGCTTTACATGCACTTTGAGACGATGCTGTTCTAGAACAATTGGCTCTTCCTCCACTTGCACTCATAGGATAACAATCAGCGGTTGTGCTACATTTAACGGTCGTTCTACAAGTTTTTGTCGTACTACCACCTACACTCGGTTTAGAACTTGAGCTTCCGCCGGAACTTGAACTTCCTGGTCGTGAACTGGAGCCACCCGAGCTTGAGCTTCCACCAGAGCTTGGACGTGAATAGCAGTAAGATTGATCGTAATCGGCATAGACTGTCATGTCTCCTGTAACAGTTGTACTGCTAGATACGTATCTTCCTCGTCCATATGGTTGAGTATACCAACCATCGAATTCTGTACATCCATCCGAATATCTCGGCGTTCCTGGCAGGCTTATTCTATCTCCTATGTAAGCAGTCCTTCGCTGTGGATCACTTCTTCCATATCCACTCGATGTACATCCTCCTCCTGCACTACAATATGCTTGGAATGTGATAGTTGCCGTAGCTTCTGTCCAGTGGGCATAGACTGTTATATTCGAAGTGCCAGTAAACGAGCGATAAGGATAAAATGCGGTTCCACCATAACTAGATGTATACCAACCGTCAAAAGTATATCCACTTCTCGTCGGAGTTGATGGACTCGACATAGTAGAACTGTATGTTACTGTACGCGTTTGGATACTTGGACTTCCTCCGTTTGCGTTGAACGTTACAGTGTATGTGTTAGCTGTCCAATGGGCATATAGTGTTTGATTACTAGTTATCGTTGCGGTCTGATAACTAGAAATTCTTGAACCTCCACTCGATGAAGTGTACCAGCCTTGGAAGGTGTAGCCTGTACGATATGGCGTCGGTAGACTTCCATATGAGCCTCCATATGTCACTATCGTGCTCGATGGACTTACGCTTCCTCCATTCGCATTGAATGTGACTGTATATCTAGCTAGTTCCCAGTGAGCATATAGAGTATGACTAGTAGTCTGTGTCATCCTTTGACTAGTAGTTACTTGGGTTCCTCCAGAAGATGAAGTGTACCAGCCTTGGAAAGTATAGCCTGTTCTCGTAGGATTCGATGGGAAAGTATAATAGGCATCGTAGTATTCTGTCCTTGATGTACTAGATGGACTTCCTCCGTTTCCATTGA
>CAZXXI010000003.1:16492-24024 GCA_964644815.1 uncultured Muribaculaceae bacterium | reverse complement strand
ATACTTTACTTCTGGCGCATTTTCTAATGATTGTAAAATGTGGTATGTATAGGTAAGTGCCGCAACAGATTCGTCATGTTTAAAATCATCTGTGAGCTTATCTTTGATAATATAAGTGATGTCTTGGAATAGCTGTTGCTCTTCCTTTTTTAACTTTTTCAGGTCGGAGATGTTTTCTATTTCAATCGTATCCTTAATGCTTTGATTCAATCTAGATTCTACTTGCATGAGATATTCAGAGTCTATCTTAATCTTTTTTAGTGCCTCATCTGTTCCATCCTCGATATCTAACAATTTTAAAAGTAAAATCTTCTTTTCCTTTGGCCATTTGTTTAAACTATCCAACTCCAAATAATTGTATATCATCTGACGAGAAACGCCTAAATACTTCGCTAATTTAACTTTGGAGATTCCTAGTTCTTGTAAAACTTCGTTCAATTTATTCATTATGTATACCTGCTTTCTAGTTTACAATTCTATTTTACTCTACTAGACACTGTGTTGTCAATAAAAACTTGACTTTTTCCGAGAAATATTCTTATCGATGCGGATAGGTATGCGAATAAACGGTTTTATAAATACCAAATCTTTTCGCCATCTTTATATATTTCATCTATAATGCCACTTCCCAAACAAATTTCGCCATCGTAGAGGACGCAGGCTTGACCAGGAGTTACACCAGAAGCAAGTCCTTTATAAATTACTTTTATTTTATCATCCTTTATGACCTCGATTTCGACTGGGACGTCTTTACTTCTATAGCGAAATTTGGCAGTACATTGCTTAGGTAAACTATCGCACAATAAATTTACATCGGTAATGATGCAGGTATCGCTCATGAGATATTTGGAGTCTTCTCCAAAGGCGACGTATAGGATATTCTTCTCGACATTTTTACCGACTACATAGTGCTTTAAAGTGTGTCCTGATAATCCGACGTTGCGGCGTTGACCGATAGTATAGTTCATGAGTCCTGTATGCGTACCAATCGTTTCTCCTGTTTCGACGTCCACGATATCGCCAGGATTCGGTTTTAAATAGTTATGGAGAAACTTTTGATAATTGCGTTCGCCGATAAAACAGATGCCGGTCGAATCTTTCTTTTTCGCGGTCGGTAAATTTATCTCGTCGGCTAAGACGCGAACTTCTGGTTTAGTAAGTCCGCCAATCGGGAATAGGACATCGGCAAAGTTTTCTTTAGGCACTTGGGCTAAAAAGTACGTCTGATCTTTGTTGTCATCGAGACCTCTTAGTAAAAGACCGTTCTTTATGCGAGCATAGTGACCGGTAGCTATGTAATCTGCCCCTAGTCTTTTAGCTTCTTTTTTGAATAAGTCGAACTTTATATATTTGTTGCACATCAAATCGGGATTTGGTGTCCTTCCCCTTTTCAATTCTTCTAAGAAGTAAGTGAACACGTCATCCCAATATTCCTTTATAAAATCGATGCGATGGATTTCTATGCCCAGTGCTTCAGCTACTTTGACAGCATCGTTGTAATCCTCTTCTTGAGGACAGATAGGACCGTTGTTAGGATTGCCTTCGATATCGTTGTTGACAAGGGAGTCCCAGTTGCGCATGAAAAGACCTATTACCTCATATCCTTGTCGTTTTAATAGATAGGCAGCTACTGAAGAGTCTACTCCCCCACTCAACCCGACAACTACTCTTTTAGCCATATGAATCACTCCATTCGCCATAAATTATACCACAAATAGAGGAATACTAAAGTAAATTTATAAACAATTTTAAAATTAAATTAGAAAGGAAATATATCAGAGTGCTATTCGCGAGACTTAACAATAGAACGGCAAGAAATCTATAAAAGTGGAAGACTATAGTCTTATAGAGTTCTTCTCTGTTTTTTGAGAAAAATGTGTCTAGAAATTTTGCTATGTATCTAAGCGATATGACGGCAAAGTATAATAGAAGGACAAAGTATATTACTTTAGAAAAAATGACGAAAAGGAGGTAGAAAAAGGCACCTTTTAGGTGGTAAAAATATATGAATGCTCCTAAAGTAAAACCTAGACTCAAGCCTTCGTAAAATATATAGAATAAAATGATGGGGAGTCCGATTACCGATATAGATAAGACGAAAATCATCGATAATGTTATCATGCTCGATAGAAACGTGTTTTGATGAGAGGACGTTATGAGCTCTTTAAAAGTTGCCAGTTCATTCGCTAAATCGGGTTTTAAAGCTAGTTCGAATAGTAAGCCTCCTAAAATTCCTACTAAAAATAATGCGACTACGAATTTAACTAAAAACATATTTTTTAGAAATTTCATAATGTCTCCTTCGTCTAATTATATTTTAGGACTTTAAATTTTATGAATAATTTAGTATAATTATAGCGAAGAGGTGATACTCATGGCTTATAAAGCAAAGAAGAAATCCGGTTTAGGAACCAAGATTTTTGTCTGGTTTATGTTTGTAGCAATGCTAGGAAGCTTTGTCGCATCTATCCTTTATTATCTTTTAGCAAGCAAATAGTGCTTTAAAAGTCTGGTATTTTTACATATCAGTTTTTTTGTCTCTATAGAACGGCATTTGTACCGTGGCAAGGTTGCCGTATTAGTGAAATAATGTAGGCGAGGTGTCGCAAATGTTATTTAGAAAATATAGAGAGCTGCGCGGTTATACTCAAGAAAAGCTGTCTGAGATAACAGGAATAGATAATAGGACTATCCAACGCATCGAAAATGAGGAACATCTGCCCAATATAGTGACTTTTTCTAAGCTTATTTTTGCTCTCGACATATCTAGAGAAGATATATTGGATTATTTAGAAAGTCTTTCTAGTTTAAAAAATATTCACAAACAACAGTGAATATTTTTATATGTAGATATTTTCATCCTTTTTATATATGTTTCCATTTGCTCGAGGCTTCATCAATTCGTCGATTAAGACGATTTCTCCTTTGGCCAACGAAGAAGCAGTATCGATTATGCGCTGGTTTAGTGAGCCTCTGAATGGTGCATCTAAACTGCGTTTCGCTAGAACAAACTCGCCGTCGACTAGAACATCTATCGTCTTAAGTAGCGCTTTGCCTTTCGGCATAGTTGTTACCTCTTCGTAAGTAAAACCTGTGTAGACCCAGATGTTTAGCCCTTTAGCTTTTATATATTTAGACAGTGCGATGACGGCATCTATCTGGTATAGAGGATCCCCTCCCGAGAAAGTTATACCGTCCTGGCCTTCTAGTGTATCTATTTCGTCTTCGATATCTTTTATATCGAACAATCTTCCCCCGTTGAAGTCGTGTGTGTCCATATTGTGACAACCGGGACAGTCATGAGCACAACCTTGCGTCCATATAACTGTCCTGATTCCCGTACCATCGACTACACTATCCCTCTGTAGGGAACTAGCTAGTCTTATTTTCATGACCTTATGCTGCTTTCTTAATATCTAGTCCTTCTAGACCGTGTTTTACTCTCTTACTCTCTTCTTCTCTTTTAGCGTTGTTGAAGCGGTCTACCGTACCTACTAGATAACCTGTTATCCTTCTTATGCGTTCGAATTTAACTCCTTCGCCTACTAATGTTTCTTTTTTCATTTTATTTCCTTCTTTCTTTCTTTCTTTCTTTTTATTTATTTTCTTTTACAAAGCAACTTCCGCATTCGGTGCGAGCTTTATCCAATGTCTCCATCGGAATTCCTTCGTTTTCATGGCGTCCACAGCCCGGACAGACATCGCCGATTACACCTGTGTAACCACATACTGGATCTCTGTCGACTGGGTGGTTAATAGCGGCATAACCCATCTTATTGTCGTGCATGCAACGTACGATGCTTTCGAATGCCTCGAGGTTGTTAACTGTATTGCCATCTAATTCGATATAGGAGATGTGTCCTCCGTTGGTGAGGGCGTGATATGGTCCCTCTATTCTTATCTTATCTACTATGCTTATGTTATATTGAACTGGTACGTGGAAAGAGTTTGTATAAAAGCCCTTGTCCGTTACACCAGGAATTACTCCATAAATAGATTTATCTATCTGAGTAAATTTACCGCTTAAGCCTTCTGCAGGCGTGGCGATAAGTGTAAAGTTTAACTTGTATTGCTGCGATAACTCGTCTAGTTTCTTGCGCATGTGACCGATTATTTCTAAACCGAGCTTTTGCGATTCAGCACTTTCGCCGTGGTGTTTACCGGTTAGAGCAACTAAACATTCTGCTAATCCTATAAATCCTTCAGCAAGGGAACCGTTACGCAAAATCGGCGTAATATCGTCATCGTCTTTTAAGTTTTCAGAACCTATGAATAAGCCTTGTCCTAAAAGGAACGGGAAATTATATTTTTTACGCGAGCATTGAATAGCGTATCTCTCTAAGAGTTGATCTTTGACCAATTCTATTTTTTCGTCCAATTCGTTATAGAAACCTTCCATATCGGCTTTTTCGTTAGTGACTATGCCATGCTTAATACCTAATCTTACGAGATTAATCGTAGAGAACGAGAGATTTCCGCGACCAGTAGCTATTTCTTTATCCGGATTAGCGACATTTCCCATTACTCTAGTACGACAACCCATGTAAGCAATTTCTGTGTTAGGGTCGCCCTTTTTATAGTACTGCAAATTGAATGGACTATCCAAAAACGAGAAATTAGGGAATAATCTTTTGGCCGATACTTTACACGACAATTGAAATAAATCGTAGTTAGGATCTTCTTTGAAATAGTTTACTCCCTCTTTAACTTTGAATATCGAGATTGGGAAAATAGGTGTCTCCCCTTTTCCTAAACCGGCATCCAATGCATAAAGGTAGTTTTTAGTAACCATTCTTCCTTCAAAAGATGTATCTGTACCAAAGTTTATCGAAGAAAATGGTACTTGCGCTCCTGCGCGCGAATGCATGGTATTTAAATTGTGAACAAAAGCTTCCATAGCTTGGTATGTAGTTCTTTCGGTCTTAGCTAAAGCGGTGTCATAAGCTTTTTTGAAAACCTTTTCGATTTGCTTATCTTTGTCGAAATATTCCTTGAATATTTTGATATCGAAATCGATCGTATCGAGGGCATCTATCTGCTCTTTAATCTTCTCGAAGTCGACCTTCTTCATTTCTCCTAACAAATCGAGATATTCGCTGAGAGCTTGTTTGAACTGTTTTTTAAAAGTTGATTTGACCCCGGGAGCCATATAGTAGTCAAAAGCAGGAATGCTCTGTCCCCCGTGTTGGTCATTTTGATTCGACTGAATAGCGATGGCCGCTAAGGCAGAATAACTCATGATATCCTTAGGTGGACGCAGGTGGCCGTGACCAGTAGAAAAACCATTTTTAAATAGCTTTGATAAATCTATTTGGCAACAAGTCGTAGTGCCCATCGGCAAGAAGTCCATATCGTGGATGTATATTTCTCCAGAATCGTGTGCTTCGGATATGCGACTAGACATCATATAACTCTTGGCAAATTCTCTCGATAGTGTACTTCCATATTGGAGCATCGTACCCATCGGCGTATTGCCATCGACATTGGCATTGTCGCGTTTTGAATCTTCTTCGAGAGCTGTCTTGAGCGACAGATTTTCGATTGCTTTCATCAATTTGTGTTGACGATTTTGGAATGCTTTACGCGATTCGCTCCTGCGCAGGCGATAACTTGAGAAAGTTTCGTATATATCGATATAACCCAATGCTTTCAATTCTTTCTCTATAAAATCCTGAATATCTTCAATAGGTATTTCACTATTATCATCATATGCCCCTTGAATATCCTTCATTACCGCTTGGAATACCTTGTTGTGGTCTTCCTCAGTATAATTAGAATAATTTACAGAATTTACAAAGCCTTTTCTTATGGCTAATGCTATTTTTTCGCCATTGAAAGGAACTTTTTTACCATCTCTTTTAATTACTTTCATACTTCTTTTTCCTCCTATGTTTGTGTCTTAAGTATACCTCATAATTATTAGCAAATATGTTGCAAATGCAACTAAAAACTCAATTCGTTCATAAACGTCCTATCTAAAAGAAAAAAATAAAATCGACTAATGGTGTAAACCCATCATGTCGATTTTTAAAGCTCCTAAAAGTTTTATTTTTCACCTTCAGCGAGCATTTTTTCTATACTTATTCCATAACCATTTGTCGGACTCGAGATGACGACGTGCGTGACTGCTCCGATAATTTTATCATTTTGAACGATAGGACTTCCGCTCATCCCTTGGACGATGCCTCCTGTCTTTTCTAAGAGTTCTCTGTCGGTTACTTTGAAATAGATGTTTTTTACATCACTTTTTCCATCTATTTTGGTTATTTCTATCTCATATTTTCCCAATTCTTCACCTTTTAAGACAGTATATATCTCTGCTTTACCCTCTTCTATTTCGGCGAGAGAAGCGACTTTGAGGGTTTCTTTTTCGGGAACTTTGCCCGTGTATTTACCATATATACCGGCTGAGACATTTTTGTTAATGTTGCCATATATATTGGAGGAATAGAACTTGGCATTTTTACCACCAGGTGTCCCCCCTACACTTCTATCTATACTAGTTATACTACTTTTAAATATGGATCCGGTTTTAACTTCGACGGTTTTATTGGTATTCGTCTCCGTTATGTTGTGACCGAGCGCTCCAAAGATTTTAGATTCCGGGTCGATATAAGTAAGCGTACCTATGCCTGAGACTTCGTCTTTGACATAAAGACCGGTTTTATAAGTTCCGTCCTCTTCGAGCAAGGCGAGTTCGACGTTTTTGGTCTTATTGTCGCGTTCGATAGTTAAAAGAGCCTTGCTATCTTCGACACTGCTCTCTAAAGAGCTGACCATCTCATCGATAGAATAGACTTTTTTACCATCTATTGCCATGATTTTATCGCCAACTTTTATGAGAGGTGTCCCCTTGTTGAATTTGCCGTTTACTTTATAGAAGCCAACAACCATTATGCCATCGCTTTTGATGTCGATACCTATAGATTCCCCACCCGGGATGATATAATCCGAATATGCGAGTATTTCCATCGGGAAAAGGAGAAAGAACGCGAATAATATAAGTAATGAATTTATCTTTTGCACATATACCACTTCCAATATTATTTTGGTAAATATAGCTATATTTAATCGTGTAAATATATGGAAAAAGCCCTCATATGGGCTTTCAAAAATTATTCTTCGGGAGCTGTAAAGTCTTTTAACTCTCCATTTTCGGTCAATATTTTGTTGACTTTTTCTGTAGCTTCGGTCAGTTTATCGCCACATATTTTGGCTAGAGTCATTCCCTTCGTGAACTTTTCGATGGCGTCGTCAAGTGAGCAAGAGCCAGTTTCTAATTCTTTGACTATTGCCTCTAATTCGACGATGTTTTCTTCGAATGTCTTTTCTTTGTTTTCGTTTTCCATGTTAATTCTCCTTTACATTTTCTATTATAGCCTCTATTTTACCATTAGAAAGCTTTATGTCGATATAATCGCCCTTTTTTACCTGGTCGTAAGAATTGATTACTTCGTTGTCCCTAGTGACGACAGAGTATCCTTTTTTTAGTATTTCTAGAGGGCTTAAAAGTTCCAATTTATTCAATAACA
>CAZXXI010000003.1:0-16482 GCA_964644815.1 uncultured Muribaculaceae bacterium | reverse complement strand
ATTCGTAATTTTTATGCTGTGCAGTTTGGAAACTATAGATGCCAGTTACCAACTTTGCTCTCAAGAAAACCAGTTTTTCGCGATCTTTTTCGTAAAACGACAGAGGATTCCTGAGGACATAGGCACTTTTGATGTTAGATAGCCTATTTTCTGCATTATCCAACCTACTCCGAATCATATTTATCAACTTTTCTTTACTAGCGTTTAGCTTCTCTTTTTTAATCTCGTAAACGGCGAGTGGATTATTAAGTATGTATGAATCCGTAGCTTTATGGAGCCTGTTAAGAGATACCTCGATTTTGCTCGTCATGATGGCTATGAGTTTATCGATGAGCGATTGCAGTTTTTGTTCTTTTACTTCATATATGCCCATCGGATTTTTGAGGACATAGGCGTTTTTAAGCGCTGATAATTTTTTGTTCTCCAGTTCGAGCTTTTTATCGATGCCATTTTTTAGGCGTATTTTGAAGTTATCGAGCTGTTTGAAGACGTCTATCATATTGGGAACGGCCAGTTCGGCAGCTCCGGTCGGTGTAGGTGCTCTTAAATCGGCGACGAAGTCCGCTATGGTGAAATCTACTTCGTGCCCAACTGCACTGATGATGGGAATTTTAGAAGCGAAAATGGCGCGAGCTACTATTTCTTCGTTAAATGCCCATAAATCTTCGATAGAGCCACCTCCGCGACCGACGATGAGGACATCTAAGTCGTAATTTTGTGCTTTAGAGAGATTGTCTACGATGCTATATTTGGCCGTTTCTCCTTGAACTAAAGCGGGAAATAATATGGTCTCGGCAATCGGGTAGCGCCTTTTGATAGTGCTCAAGATATCTCTTATAGCAGCACCAGTCGGTGCAGTTATGATGCCGATGCGGCGCGGGTACTTAGGTATCGGTTTTTTGTGAATCGCTTGGAATAGGCCTTCTTGTTCCAATTGCTTTTTGAGTTTTTCGTAAGCGATGAACAGTTCACCGATGCCGTCCGGTTGCATCTTGGTAACGACGATTTGATACTTACCGGAACCTTCATATACAGTAACCTTTCCTTCAGCAAAAACTTTAGTTCCATCTTTGGGTTCGAAGGCAAGCGTGGATGCGTTAGTCTGAAACATGATAGCTGAGATGACGCTCGTCTCGTCCTTAAGGCTAAAATATATATGGCCGCGCGAGTGAATCTTACAGTTCGATATTTCACCCTTTAAGTAGACGTGGCCCAAATGGACATCGGCTTCAAATTTGCGCTTCAAATAGTTGTTCAGCGCACTTACCGTTATATAGTTTGCCATTATAAATTATCCTTCATATATTTATCTAAAACGGCGTTTATCATCTTGCGAACGCTGTCATCGGAATATTTTTTTGCTAGTTCGATGGCTTCATTGATGACGACTATGCGCGGCGTCTCTGTGTATTTGAGTTCATAAAGTGCCATTCTAAGAATGCTAGAACCGGTTTTATCCAAACGGTCTATCGTCCAGTTCTCGAGATATTCATCGGCAATACTATTTAGCTCGTCGTAGTAAGTATTGACGCCATAGACGACTTCTTTGACGAATTCGTTATCTATTTCGATATTCTCTTTTATACATGCATCAATATCGTAATCTAGCTTACTCTGTTTGTAGATGTCGATTTGATATAAAATGGTCATAATTTTTACTCTTAGTTCACTTCTTGTAAGCTGCATAACAAAATCACCTAAGAATAATTATAACAAAAAAAGACCTTGCGGTCTATAATTTTAATTTAATATTAAAGTATTTCGAGAACCTTTACATCGTAGGAGCCATTAGGACTTTCGACGGTGACGACATCGCCTACTTTTTTGTTTAAGACGGCTTTACCGATAGGAGATTCGTTAGATATTCGATTTTCAAATGGGTTGGCTTCGAGTGAACCGACGATTTTATATTCTTCTACCTCATCGTCGTCGACATAACTGATTTTTATAGTAGAACCTACCCCTACTACTCCACTATCTGCACCTTCGATTATTTTAGCGTGATCGATCATGTATTCTAGTTCTTTAATCCTAGCTTCGAGTGCGGCCTGATCGTTACGAGCGGCGTCGTAATCGGCATTCTCGGATAAATCTCCTTGGGCGCGGGCATCTTTAATCGCCTCTATAATCTGGGGCCTTTTGACCGTTTTAAGTTCATTTAACTCCTGTTCTATATTTAAAAACCCTTCAGCAGTTAATAAACATTCTTTTTTTGACATTATAAAATCCCTCTTTCGTTTGATAATTTTTTTCGTTAAATTCTTTCCTGTTTTTGACTATAACTAATATTACTAAATTTATTCATATTTGTCAAACACTTTCACGCGCATCATGCTGTTTTCTTCGAGCTGGTAAGGCGTCTTTATTTTGACTATTTCTTTTGGATGATTGCAGCATTGCAAAAGATTGCCGTCTTCGTCGTATATATCCGTCAAGATAAACTCGACGGTTTCCATCGTCGGTCCAAAGACTTGGACGGTATCTCCCCTTTTAAAGTAGTTTCTTACCTCTAATAGAGCATAGTCAGCTTCCGATTTTTTGACCAGTCCTAAAAAGTCTTGGTTAGATTCTTCGGTGCGTCCTGTAAAATATTCGCCTTCGACACCAGGTATGCCGTTTAAAAATTGGCTAACCGATTCGCGGTTGGCTACTCTATTTATGATATTCTTTGCGTACTTTATATATTCATCGTCGAGAGTACCTTTTTGAATTTTCTCAAAAATTCTTTTGTAAGTATGGATAACTGTAGCGATATAGTAAATCGACCGCATGCGCCCCTCTATTTTGAAGGAGTTGACTCCTATGTCGATCATATCTTTGATATCGGCAACTGTATTCAAATCTTTAGGCATGATGGTGAATTCGTCGGTATCATCACTGCGAAAAGTCCAACGGCAGACTTGTGCACAGCCACCGCGGTTGGAGTCGCGATTAGTGGCGTAGTTCGAGAGTACACAACGACCGGAGAAAGAAGTACACATGGCTCCTTGAATGAAACACTCTAAGTCGACGCCCGTCTCTTTTTTTATACGAGCGATATCTCTTTTCGAAGCTTCTCTTGCAAGAACTATGCGTTTGACCCCACGGTCGATGTAAAATTTTGCTGCGCGCGAATTTAATGTGCTAGCCTGAGTGCTAAGATGTATCTCTAGCGGTATATCATATTTTTGAACTGTCTCGATGACGATGGGGTCGCTGACGATGATGGCATCGACGGCGATTTTGCTCAAGTATTCTAAATATTCCTTTAACCCTTTTAAATCTTCATTGTGAAAGACTATATTGACGGTGACATATACTTTTTTATTTAAGGTGTGGGCGTATGTAACCCATTCGGCGAGTTCCTCCATCGTAAAATTGGTAGCGTTAGCCCTAAGGCCATATTTGGGTCCACCCAAATAGACGGCATCTGCTCCATATAGGAATGCAAAGAACAACCTCTCTTTATCCCCAGCGGGGCTCAACAGTTCTATCATTTCAAATCACCTATTCTATATACTGTCTTTTGGAATAGAAAACCATCTTCGGCATTGGCAATGGGCATGTCGTTTATAATGCTTTCTATCTCTTCATCTTTTAGGCCAAATGTGTTGACGAGATAAAAGAGAACCTTGTCATCTGGCAAGTCCGTTAAGTATTTGCGCATATCGAAGATCCGGTTGGAATAACAGGCAGTACCGAATTCGTTTTCGACCATCTTAAAGGAGATGGCTTTCTTTTCATCCTCCAGGTCGGCTGTGTGTTTCTCCTCTAAATCGTGATAGCGATAAAAATTGGAGACCAATTTTCGGCGCGAATACATAATCATCGGGTAGCTGACGACATTTAGAACCAATGGCTTATCGGCTTTAGCTAATATCTCTTGAATTTCTTCTAGTGTAATATCGGTAGAGGCGACTAAACTCTGAAATTCTTTTAACCAGTAGTTGATTGTGGCATAATTGTTATTTAGATGATTTTGGAAGTTTATTAGGATATATCCCCTATCTCGCAACTCGACATACAATCCCGTGTCTTCGACGATAAAACCTTTGACATTGGATGGAATATCTAGTTTTAAAAATTCATCTATGTCATCATCGGTGAAGAGTCTGTTGACGAGGACATAGGCGTCATACCTCGTTGTGGCAATTTCTTCGTAAGTAAAAGACGGATAGCCGATGGAATACCCTTTTAACGGAAAAAGAAAGTTAGACAGGCCTAACTTTGCATTCTTTTCGACTTGCTCTATAGAGCTAATGTTTAACAAAATCTTATCTTTTTTCATCTGGATTTCTGTAGCTTACACTGAGTCCGTCGCCTATTTCATAGAACTTAGTAGTAAATTCCTTATTAGTTTTTAAAAATTCGATGTAATCTTCTATTTTAGATACGAGGCTGTTCAAATTTTTAGACATCGATTCGTTGCGATTGCCGACCATGCCGTGAAAATTGATGTTATCGGTTATGATGACGCCGTTTGGATTCAAGTAATGGCTGAACTTTTCGAAGAACTTGATATATTGTCCTTTAGCTGCATCGATGAATATTAAATCGTATGACCGACCGACGAGATTGACATCCAGTGCGTCCTGGAAGACGACTTCGATCTGTTTTTCGAGGCCACATTTCTTTATGTTCTTAATCGCTTCCATGTAGCGCTTTTCGTCGCGTTCGATAGTCGTCAGTTCGACTCCTTCACTGGCACTCGTCATGAGGATACCGCTGTAACCTATAGCAGTACCGATTTCTAGTATCTTTTTTACATTATTGAGCTTGATGTACTTCATTATGAACTTTATAGAATCTTTCTCTATGATGGGAACATTATTCTCGTTTGCATATTTTTCCATCTCAATTATAGTTTCTTTCATTAAAAAATCACCAACGTGATAATTATAGCACATTTGGCGATCAATTTCAAATTCACTTTTTCAATAGAACCATAGGCCAAGTCTACTCAGTTCGGAGATTTTAGCGAGATGTTCGCGTTCCGTTTTGGTGAAATATGTTTTGCCATTTATATCGGCTACAAAGTAGTAATAGTCGTGTTTTTCGGGTTTCATAGTAGCTTGTAGCGATTTTAGGCTAGGTGCGGCGATTGGGCCGATTGGCAGTCCTTTGACACAGTTACCTCTAGTATTATAAGGATTACACGTTGCTAAGTCGGCTTTGCTCGGCAATTCGGAAAGGTCTTTACCGACAGAGTACAGCGTCGATGCATCGCTGCCAAGAGTCCAACCGGATGATAGACGGTTGTAGAATACTCCTGCGATGCCTGCTCTATCGTCAGCTCCACCAGCTTCCAGTTCTATTAACGACGCCAAGGTCATCAGTTCGTGAATAGAGTATTTACTTGTCGCTATTTCATCCGAGAACTGGGCCAATTTATTCGCAGTGTTGTCGAGCATGCGTTCGACGATTTCTTTTATCGAAGCTGTAGCTAAAAATTCGTAAGTGTCGGCAAAAAGGTAGCCTTCTAAAGGATGATAGATGCCATCTTTCAATATATCTTCAGTCAAAAAGCTATATCTATCTATGAGAGTTTTGATGTATTCCTTGTCGTCGAAGACGGCTTCTACCTCTTCTTTCGTATAATCGAAATTGTTGGCGATGGCTTGGGCGAAGTAAGATAGCGTCTTGCCTTCGATAAATGTCAACTTTTTAGTGTTATAATTAACTTTTCCCTCTAGCATGGCTTCATATATTTCGACGGCACTCATGCTTTTAGTCAATATGTACTCCCCTGCTTTCGGAAAACCGGGATGGAGTTTGACGTACAGTTTCATCGTGAGTTCATCTTTTATCAATCCCTCTTTTTTGAGGTTTTCTATTATTATATTAGCGGGTTCATCTTTAGAAACGGTAAAGACGACATTCTCTTTAGAATCTTTGTCGATGGGATTGAGGTTGACCTTATAATAGATATAAGAACCACCTAATCCGATGGCGACTAAAAAAACGAAGAGGCCTATAATTATAAGAATAATGCGTTTTTTCTTCATAATTAGTTCTCTTCTTTATTTTCCATCTCTTCTTTGAGCACTTGTTTTTGAGCGCTGGCTAGTACACTTTCTATCATATCCCACTCCTCATCCGTTTCGATAGGATGGAGGTCCAAGCTTTTGCCGGTTGGATCGTAGATGCTAGCATAGGTCTTTATATTGCCATTTTCATCCATGGAGTGGTCGGTATAGACGATATAGTCCTTGCCAAACTCTTCGGATTCTATGGTGAGCATAACTTCACATTCGAGGCGTTCTCCTTTATCGTTTGTCATGGTAAATACATTTTTATTTTCGTTTTCGTTATTTTTCATCGAGTTTATTTCCTTTCATTCTTAAATAAGTGCTCAAAATTACACTGGCGGCGACGGCGTCGATGTGGTCTTTGCGCTTTTTTCTACTCATGTCGACATCGAGCAAGTAGCGTTCGGCTTCGACAGTAGAAAGGCGTTCGTCGACGAGGTGCACCTCTACGTCAAAGTTTTTTTCTAAAAAACTTTTGAACTGAAGGCTTCGTTCACTCGCAAAGCCCAACGTGTTGTCCATATTTTTGGGTAAACCTAAAGCTATTTCTTTCGTTTCGTATTCGGCTAACAACTGTTTTATTTCCGGTAGCAAATCGTCATACGATTTGAAAGTAAGGGTCTTTAAGGGGTTCGACAAAAGCCCCAAAGCGTCACTTATGGCAATCCCTAGAGTTTTAGTACCCAAATCGAAGCCTAATGTCCTCATTTTATATATGACTTTAGAAGAGTTTCTATTATCTTCGCTCTATCTAAACTAGTTATCTTCTTGCGAGAATCTTTATAACTAGAAATATAGCCGGGGTCACCGCTGATGAGGTAGCCGACCAATTGGTTAATCGGATTATAGCCTCTCTCCTCTAGGGCATCGTATATCTCTATTAAAGTCTTTTGAACTAAGGATGTCTCCAGTTCTTCGACATTGAAAAGTCTAGTTTCGTACATCTTTTTTCACCTCTCGTTATATAATTGTAGCAAATTTGTCTATTTTACTCAAGTATTACTCGTGATTTTCTATCTTATATAAGACTTCGCGAGGTTTAGAGCCATTTTGAGGTCCTACTATACCACGTTCTTCGAGCAAATCGACGATGCGAGCTGCCCGGTTGTAACCTATCTTGAAACGCCTTTGTAAAAGACTTGCGCTCACTTTACCAGTTTGAACGGCGAATTCGACTACCTGGTCATATAGAGGGTCGTCGTATTCTTCGCTTGGCGAGTTCTCCGCGGCTAGGTGCGTCTCCGGTACTTCGTCATAAGCTGGCGTAAAGGTAACCACTTCTTGAGACGATACGTACTGGATTAAGCGTTCTACTTCGTCATCCGAGATGAAGTTTCCTTGAATACGTTCAGTGACGGATGCGCCCATCGGATAGTAGAGCATATCTCCTTTACCGACTAGTTTTTCAGCTCCCGTCATGTCGAGGATAGTGCGCGAATCGATTGAACTTGCAACGGCGAAGGATATGCGCGAAGGTATGTTGGCTTTGACAACGCCGGTGATGACATCCGTAGACGGCCTTTGAGTCGCGACGATGAGGTGGATACCAGCGGCTCTAGCCATTTGGGTTATGCGCATTATAGAGTCTTCTACTTCTTTAGAGGCAACGACCATCAAGTCGGCAAGCTCATCGATTATGACGACGAGATAATACATCTTTTTCTCAACTTCATAGCCTGCTGCTTGATTTTGGGCTTCGACCCAATCGTTATAACCGGCGATGTTTTTGACGTTTTTCTCGGCGAAGACGTCGTATCTGTTTTCCATCATGACGACGACTTTTTGTAAGGCAGCTGAAGCCTTGCGAGGGTCGGTGACGACTGGCCAGAGAAGATGTGGAATGCCGTTGTAGTTCGAAAGCTCGACTTTTTTAGGGTCGACCATGACCAATTTTACTTCGTCTGGGCGTTTTAACATCAAAATGGATGCTATAAACGAGTTGATGCAGACCGATTTACCAGAACCGGTAGAACCGGCGACTAAGAGGTGTGGCATCTTAGATATGTCGGCCCATTTTATCTGACCCATGATGTCTTTACCGAGGGCGACTGGAATGTTCATCTTCATCGATTCTTTATTAGGACGAGATAGCACTTCTCTTATCGGAACGGGAATGACTTTGTTGTTAGGTATTTCCACGCCGACGGTACTCTTACCAGGAATAGGCGCTTCGATGCGGACGTCTTTAGCAGCGAGCGCTAAGGCTATCTCTTTATGAATGCTCGTAATGCGGCTTACGCGCGTACCGGCTTTGACCTCCACCTCGAACTGGGTGACGGCAGGTCCTTCGTGTATTTCGACGACGCGACCACTTATTTGGAAGTCGTTTAAAACTCTTTCCAAAGCAGCTTTATTAGATTGTAAGAATTCCGTGGAGTTGACTTTGCCGGTAGGTTTAGGTTTATCGAGCAAATCCAACGATGGCAAAGTGTAATTGGCAGTTCCTGTGACTTCACCTGGTGCAATTGATCGCGGTGCCTCTTCGAGTGGCATCTCGTCTTTAGGAGCTACTGCATAGCTTCCCTGTTCTTCTTGTTTATTTAGACCGTCTAACAAATCGCCCATATTCGAATAGACTTTGACGTTTTCCAAAGATTCGGTGCAAACTGTATCTTCGATGCTCCTATCACTGGCTTCTTCGCGATTGCCGAAGAGCGGTTTTTTCTTCTTTTTCTCGCGAGGAGATGGTTCTTCTTCCTCTTCGTCGTCTTCATCCTCAGGAATTTTCATCTTGCTAAAGAGGTTTTTAAAGAAGTCTAAGACGTCGGCAACGTCTAAATTGAACATCAAGATTACACCAAAAACGAGCAAAACAGCGAGGACAATCTTCGTTCCATCGAAGGCAAAGCAGTTGGTAAAGAGGACTGTGAATGCTCCTCCAATGATTCCCCCACCCGCGTTTGCGGTATAGTTGATGACTCCTTCGTCCATGAAGTTGTTGAGAGTCGCTTCGATTATCTCTTTGCCATTTAAATTTTCCGCTATGGCGTATTCCATGTGCGAATAGACGAGAACTGTCAAGATGACGAGATAGATGCCTATCAAACGAATCGAGAAATATTTAGGGTTGCTCCTCTTGACGAGCATATATATACCTATAGCTAAACATGCGAGGAGAACTATCGTATACCAAGTACCCATGAGAAAGATGGCAAAACCTTTAATTATATTGCCAACCGGGCCGAAACCACCAAAGCCCATAATTGCGATTAATATCAGTAAAACGCCCCAAAGTTCGGCAGCGTAAGAAGCATTTTTTTTAGCACTACTCTTGCTAGTCTTTTTCTTTGCCATAACTATTCACCATATCAATTATATAATAAATGCGATTTTTAGTAAAGCGACTTTACACCTAAAAGAAAAGACCTTGACGGTCTTTAAAATTACAAATAAGGGTTTATAGGTAAATGTGCTTTGCTGATAGTGAGAGCTTTATCAACTTCTTCGTCGACAGATTTAGATGGTCTTGGTATTTCCTCATCGGGATACCTCTTTTCTAGATTTATCCACGAGTAGCTGCCATCCCTATTGACGACTATTCGACGACCGTTTTTAGTCATCTTGAATTCTTTTAGTATGCCATTACGCAGTTCGATTTTATTAGTGGTGATTCCATCTTCGATCGTTTCGAGACGAATTTTATAGTAATCGTAAGGATTTATATATAATATTTCGCATACTTTGGCGTACACTTCGTCGATTTCGATGGGAAAAGACAATCTTTGTAAGTAGGACTCTAGATGGTCAGTATTCAACAATGGCGTTTTAGCTTTGGTAATCGTTGCTGATTTGACGATGTTTAATCTAAACTCTATCAAGTCGTTCGAAATGCATAATTCGATGCCATTGCTCGTCGTTTCGCTTTTATGTGTGAACTCGTCATGGACACTTTCGGTTTCTTGTCGGCTCAAACTGACACTATTTGCCATGTCGGCTGTTTGGTCGTAGTCATATGAATAAAATCTGCCGCGATAGTCGAATGTTATCCGACTAGTTTGGTCGACAAAATCCTCGGCAATGAGATTGATAGAACCGTCGTCGTCTCTATTTGAAAAATGTATTTTGTAGCCAGCATTCCAAGATTTCGCGCGAGTTTTAGCGATTAAACATGTTTCAGTTGGCGAAATGCCCATTTGCCTTAGTACTAAGCCAAAGTTCGTCGCTGTCTCTTTAGACGTTTTAAAGGCGACTATTTTTCTTTTCAATTTAGAGAGCAAGTCATTTTTAGCACTATAGTATAGACTTCTATCGACTACTCCCAACCATTCGGCTATTTCGATTTGTGTCTTAGTAGAATCGAATATTACTGTTGGTATGTCTCTTTTCTTTTTGTTTCTCATTTTAATATTCCTTTCGTTTTAGGAGTATTTTAGCACAACCGGAATTAATTGTAAATATGGCTACTCCGTTTTTAAATCGACGGTAAGAAAATTGACTATAAACAGGAAGAATGCGATAAAGATACCAGGTAATAACTCAAAATATAATATGGCATATAGAATTGAAATGAGGGCAATAATAGTGATACATTTATGGAATCGGTGGTTATATGAAAATGTGCATATTCCGAGTAAGATGACTATATAATATGTAAATAAATCTAGAACATTTATCATATGAAATGGCAGGAAGTCCTTAAAAAAGTTGTATACTAGCAATATATAGAAAGATAACCATAAGATGGTATGCGTGGTCGACAGCAATAGCTTATAGATGAAATGCGCTTTACTAGAATATCTCGTGATGGCGTTAGTAGACGAGTTGAAGCGTTCGTAATTGAGAAATCTGACGGAGAAAAAGACTAGCAAGAATGAGTTGTAGAGCACGACTAAATAGTTAATTTTAGCTACGTTTTCTAGCGAGGGAACGAAAATGTACGACAAATATTCGCGATTTATTTCTTCGATGGAATGCATTTCATTTAAGAAAAACAAAATATTTAGACTTAAGAAGAGTATTAAAAGAAGTGCATATTTTGCATTCTTTTTAATAGTTTCTAATGCAACATAATATTGAAATTTCATAAAAATTCCCTCTAAAATTCATTTTTAGCGACTTTTTTTATTTTACCACCGTCGAACTCAAATATAGTATCCGCGAGCTCTTTTAAATCTTCTTTTAGGTGGGTACTTATGATGATGATTTTACCCTCTTCTCGTTTTTGTTTTAAATAGGACATTATTTTCTCGACAGATGCTCTTTCGATGCCGTTAAATGGTTCGTCCAATAAAAGAACACTCGGATTTTCCATGATGGCTTGAGCGATGCCCAATTTTTGCTTCATTCCGAGAGAATATTTGGCAAACTTTTTATCTTTTTCGGTACTTAAATTTACGATTTCCAAAGCGTTTAGGATTTCTTTTTCTCCTATTTTCTTTTGGATATCGGCCAACAATTTCAAGTTTTTGAATCCTGTCAAGTCTGGGAAAAATGACGGCCTTTCGATTAAAACGCGCATGTCCAACGGATTAGTATTACTGCGATTTATATCTACGCCGTCGATAGACACATTTCCTGAAGTGGGAATGTATAATCCACATAGTAACTTCAAGAAGACCGTTTTCCCACTGCCATTGCGGCCATATAGGCCGTATATGTGCCCACTTTCAAAGGTAGCACTCACGTCATCTAATATGGTAATCTGTTTAAAGTTTTTCTTTAACTTTTTAACTTCTATTTTCATCTTTTCTCCTCTTATCTCAATTGTTCGCTTCGCAATCTATTACCAAAGTTTCTCTATCTTTATACAAATACGTTATAATGCATGCGGTGATTATGACGATGGCCATCGGTACGGCAAGAGATGGCAATAAGCCATAGTCATAAAATACTTTACAATCGAGAATATTAAATATGATACCGATATCCAGCCCTAGTATTTTAAAACAGATTATTGAACCGACGAAGAGTTCTAAGAATAATTCAAGACCTAAAACGACTAAAAAAGATGTAATGGCGGCCAATATCCAGTTGTGTTGCTTTCTTGCAACGATTATAGAGACATTGCAATATACTAAACAATTTAATAGGCATTTGGTAATGACAGCAACGCAGTATAGAAAACTGCTATTCGATGCTTCAGTTTCTATTAGTAGGTTTCCGGTATATAAATAAGAAATTATGCCTAGTATGACGACCAAAATCGGCAAAACTAAAGCCGGCTTTAAGCCATCTTTTATCATTTTACTCTTTATATCGGCATATTTTGCTCTATTTAGGTCGTATTGGATAAAATTACATTTGAGGTAGCGGCAGATATAGAAGGTGCTACAGGCGATTACGATTAAAATCGGTATAAAGCCAAACACTGAAAGCGGCATAGCCTCGACCAATTGGTCAAATTTATATTGAAACGTGTTATCGCCCTTTATAAAGTCTTCTTTAGATGTTTCACAGAATTTTTTTTGGTCTTCTGTTTCGTATCGACCCGCAAACGATTTGCACTTTTCTTGAACTTTTTCGTACTCTTCTATCAAATATTGCTTTGTCTTTTGGTCGGAGTTAGATAGCTTTATATAGCCGATGCCAATCATGACTAACATCACTATTAAAAAGGTAAGATATAATATGTCGTTTTTTCTCTTCATATGAATTGTTCCTCTCTGAAATTTTTAAGACATTTGAATGCTTCGTGAAATGTTATCTTTATAACTAACATTTTACATTAAAATCCACCATTTAGCAACATTAACAAAAAAAAGGCCATAGGCCTATATAGAATCTACATTCACTTTTATCCTAGGTAAGTTTTGTTTATAGGCACAAGCGTTGACTAGTGTGCGCACCGCTTTGATGGTAGCGCCCGACTTGCCGATTACGCTTGCCATATCGTCATTAGAGACGATTACCTCGAGTATTATGCCGGATTCTTCGTCTTCAAATTTTTGAACTTTGACGATATCCGGATTCTTAACTAGGCCCAAAATGAGCTTTTCTGTAAATCTAACTACTTCGTCCATAGACTATTTTCCTTCTTTTTTAGTCGACTTGAATTTTGCCCAAGTTCCGTTTTGGCTAAGGATGTTTCTTACTGTATCGGTAGGCTGTGCTCCATCGTTTAGCCATTTCATAGCTTTTTCTTCATCTATTTTGATTTGTTCTTCTTTAGCGATAGGATTATATGTTCCTATTACTTCGATGAATCTTCCGTCTCTTGGACTTCTAGAGTCAGCTGCGACAATTCTGTAGAAAGGTTTTGCCTTAGCTCCCATTCTCTTAAGTCTCAATTTAACTGCCATATTTGTCCCTCCATTCGTCAGTAACATGATAACATAGCAATTATATAAAGTCAACCTTTTTTGGTTGACTTATTTAATAACCTAGTACTCCCTCTAAACTTTCGTCGTTTTCGATGTATTCTTCGACCATGACGTGACGATAGTTATCCTTATCATCTCTTATATATAAATCTTTAATGCAGGCATTTATTATCATTCTCTTGCATAATGCACAAGGGTTTGAACCTTTAGAATATTCACCTGTAGTATAGCTCTTTCCCACCAAAAACATAGTTGCTCCAATCATTTTGCTGCGTTCTGCACTGATGATGGCATTCTGTTCGGCATGTACGCTACGACAGAGTTCGTATCTCTCTCCACGCGGAATGTTCAATTTTTCGCGCGTACAATAGTTCAAATCGCAACAGTTCTTGCGTCCGCGAGGCGAACCGACATAGCCGGTCGATATTATTTCGTCATTTTTCACGATTATGGCTCCGTAATTTCTCCTTATGCATGTTCCTCTTTCGATAACCGTTTCGGCTATATCTAAATAATAGTTTATTTTATCTCTTCTTTCCATAATTACCACTCCTAAATAATATTATAGCAGTCCAGATGGTAAAAATAAATATAAACTCTTTAAAAAGAAAAAACTTTCCTGTTCGGGAAAGTTTTATTCGTAATCGTGGAAATTGAATTCCTTCGTCTTGTCGAGGTCTTCATCGTCTCCATATTTCTGTTCGAGATATTCTTTTATCTTTTCTTGGTCGAACTGTTGAGTCTTATTGTCGTTGTAAGTTTCATCGATGTCAATTTCGTCTTCTTCTTCGTCTACTTCGACAACCGGTTTAGTGATTTCTCCCGTTCCTCCAACGATGTCGTTCGTAACCGTAGGTTCTTCGCTTTCGCGTTTCTTAATCGGAGGTATCTGTTGCATTTTTTTCTTCTTTTTATTATTTTTGAATAATACGAAGGCTACTCCACCAAGAATGACGACGATACCAGCGATGATGCCGACAAGAAGCCAGGTGTTTTTTTCTTTTTTCTCTTCTTTTTTAGGTTCTTCAGCAGGTTTTTCTTCTTTTTCTTCTTCTTTGGTGAGAGTGACCGTTATCTCATAAGTCTGTTCGTCTTCTTCGTTAGAACTTTTGACTTTGATAGTGATTAAATTTTCACCTTCGACGAAGTTCTCGTTACCTTCAATAGTATAAGTCGCAAGCGGATCTTCAGTTATAGGCTTGATGTCCAAACTATCCAATTCTTTATCGAGAGTTATAGTGTATTTATTGTTTTTAGAATCGAACTTAGGGCTCAATTCTACTCCGATGTTATTTATTTCGATATCTTTGAGGTAAGCACTAGGTTCTGCTATTTCGCCGCGCACTACCTTTACCGTATAGGTTACTTTATTCTCTCCGTCTTCGCTCGTTACTTCGATGGCAAAGGTGTTTTCACCCATTTCGAGTTTTTGAATGCCGACACCTGTGCGCGTAGCACCTTCACATGGCGTTGCACTGATTCGCAGTTGGTTTATCGTATCTTTAACTTGGACGGTGTATTCGGTCGTATCGCGATTGAAAGCGGGAGTTATCGTTCCTTGGCTGAGCGTCAAATCGGTAAGATATGCTTCGGGCGATTTTTCGCGTTCGTATTTAATAGTGCCCGCTTTTATTTTAGCGGTAGGAGTTGTGACTTCTTCGAAAGTACCATCTTCTTTAGCTTCTTTCTTGACGAAGACGACTTCGACCGGCGTTATGGTTACATCGGCATTGAAGAGGTCTGTAGTCGTGTAATCTATGGTTGCGATGTCTTTAGCAGATAATGCGGTTTGTTCACCAGTTTCAGTTTTAGGTGCAGTAAAAATGTATGTCGGTTCTGTCGCGCCATTGGTTCCAAATGTAATTCCAATCGGCTTTACAGCTCCTAGTTCGACGTATTTGTCGGATACTTCAGCGCTCAATTTGAAACGCACTTCTTTATAGTTTGCTAAATCGTCATCTGAAAGCGAGATCGTCAAAGTACCTCGCGAGTTCACTTTAGATGTGCTCTCGCCGATGACGACAGTGGCTGCATTTACTCCTTCTATTAACCCTAAAGTGCAGACACCTGCGACTAATAGTCCTTTTAATTTTTTCATGGGTAATTCTCCTTTTAAATCATCTTTAATAATATTTCATTCATAACATAAATATATTTAGGATTGATGAAAATATAACCATCTCTATATATCAGTTCCCTGTTTTTTATAAGCGGTTTAACTGGGAAAGCATCTTGCAAATTTATCTCGTATTTATCGAAAAATTCTTGTAAATTGATGCCCTTCATCTTCCTAAGTCCCAACATAACTTCGTTTTCCATCATCTCTTGTAAGCTTACCAAGTGTTCATCGAGCTTGTAGTTGCCCAAGAGATAGTCGTCAAAGTTTTTAGTATTCTCATATCTAAATCCTTTGATATATCCGGCAGCTCCTAATCCGAAACCGTAGTATTCCTCGTTGTTCCAATATGTGAGATTGTGTTTAGATTCGTAACCAGGTTTAGCAAAGTTGGATATCTCGTAGTGCTCGTAGCCCTCTTTGGCCAGTTTAGAGGTGATATAGTTGTACATCCTACTCTCCTCTTCTTCGGCGATGTTCGCATCTTCTCGTACTTTGCAAAGCGTATGGTCTTCGATGATGAGTGAATACGTACTTATGTGGTCTGGTCGAAGCTCTAGAAAGAGACTCAAATCTCTTTTGACATCTTTAACTTTTTCATAGGGAATGCCGTACATAAAATCTAAGTTTATGTTGTCGAACCCACCACTGCGGGCAAGTTCTATCTTTTCTTTTGCTTCATCGAACGTCACGCTTCTATTCATGAATTTGAGTTTATCGGGGTCGAACGATTCTATTCCGATGGAAAGGCGATTTACACCCATTTCTCTCAAATCATAGAGAAGTCTTTTGTCGATGTCTTCGATGTTGCATTCAAAGGTAAATTCGTAAGTCTTAGCAAATTTGAAAATATCCACTATCGTTTTGAGTTTTTCCATCTCATTTTCCGATAAGCAAGACGGAGTTCCTCCACCTATATAGATGGTAGTCACTTCTTCTTTCTCGTAAGAGTCTTCTATCTCGCTTTTTAAAGCGTCTAAATAAGAATCGGCTAAATCGCGATTGTATAAAACTTTTGTGAAATCGCAGTAAGCACAGATAGACCTACAAAAAGGTATGTGTATATAAATACTTGCCATATACTTCACTCCTACCCTGA
>CAZXXI010000002.1:21555-30546 GCA_964644815.1 uncultured Muribaculaceae bacterium | reverse complement strand
CATCTATATATTCGTATATGCCCATCTTTTCGCCAGTCATAAAATTCACATCGGTGTCTTTCTCTATATAATATAGATAATAATCTATTTCGGGATTATCTGAAACTGCCTTTTCTATATCTTTAATCCTATCGTCTAAATCGCTTTTATTCGCTTCGATTTCATAAGGCGTATAGACCAAGACGTCGTCATAAAGATTTATATTATCGTATAATCTATTATAGACACCTCTTTCTTTCATATTGTAATACGCCATCTTTATCCCAAGATTGACATAATTTGTTCCCATCTTCAAAGCGTTGGCATAAGGTATTTGGTCTGACAGTGCCAGCTCGTATTCATCCTGATAAGTCTTACCCCAAAATGTTTTAAAACTGAATGTGGGCAATTTATAGGCACTTCTATTTTCGTATGTATTGACTTCTGTCGTGTGAACTAAAGGATACAACAGGCCTGCAATTAATAAAAAAGCAAAGACAACTAAAAATACTCTATCTTCTATTTTTATTTTATTCATATCTATTTTCCCCTATTTAATTATAACCGCTGTCCAAGCATCTTGCAACCGTTAACTTAAATCGTACTTATTTTGACAAAAAGCACTTTTCTTGCTATTGTATTTTTGGTGATTAAATTATGGAAATAAAAACTGTCGTCTGTGGCTATCTCAAAGAAAACTGCTACGTCGTCACTAAAGACGATAAGACTATTATAATCGACCCTGGCGATGAAGCCTCCAAAATAATAGATGCCTGCCATGGTAAGTCGGTCGTAGGTATTCTTCTAACCCACCGCCACTTCGACCACGTAGGAGCTCTCAAAGAAATCGAAGACGCATTTGGCATCGAGTGTTCTTCTAGCGTTAAAGATTTTCCCTGCGAAATAATAAGCACTCCTGGCCATACTAGCGATTCCGTTTCTTATTATTTCGAAGATGACCACGTTCTCTTCTCGGGCGACTTTCTCTTTAAGGGAACGATTGGCAGAATGGATTTACCTACTGGCAGTGTCGAAGATATGAAAAAAAGCCTCGCTAAAATAAGCACTTATCCTGAAGATACGACGGTCTATCCCGGACACGGCAGTATAACCGTGTTAAAAGACGAAATTCCTTACTTCGAATATTATCTCAACAGCTGATAAAATGCGAGAAATATTGCTAAATGCTCTTTATAATGCTATAATTTTAAATGAAATGTTTAGGTGATTCATATGTATAAAACGATAAAAGATGTCTTAGAGAATACTGCCACTAATCACGGCGATAAAATCGCTTTTCAAGAGCCGATGAGGGAAATCACTTATCGCGACTTTTACTCTTCATGCCAAAGAGGAGCTACTTATTTACTGGATAAAAATCTTTTCCAAAAAAACGTCTTGATATTCATCGATAAAAGCATCAACTGCTTGGAAGCCATGTTCTCATGTGCCTGCGCAGGTGCTATCTACACCGTAGTCGATGTCACCAGTCCTTCTAACCGCATCGAGCTGATTATGGACACCTTAAAACCGGAGTGCATTATCACGGATGAGAAGAATCTAAAAAAGTGTAATAACATGGGCATACCGATTTATGAGATAGAGAAAATGCAATCTTATGACTCCGACGTAGAAAAAGTCGCTGCCATAAACGAACAATTGGTGGGAACAGATCCTCTTTATATACTGTTCACATCCGGTTCGACAGGCATTCCGAAAGGCTCGGTCATATCCCACAGTTCGACTATCAGTTACGCCAAGGACATCGCCAAAATATTCTCAATCGACGAGACGACTATCTTCGGTAGTCAGACGCCCCTTTACTTCAGTATGTCCATCCTAGACGTCTACACTTCTATTTTAAAAGGCTCTACCTATAATATAATTCCCAAGATGTATTTTTCATTTCCCGTCAAACTCGTCGAACACATGAATACCTATAGAATAAATACGATCTATTGGGTACCTTCTGCTTTAGCTATCGTAGCTAACCTTGGTACTTTTGAGGCCGCTAAACCGGAGTATCTTCGCACCGTCTTATTCGCTGGGGAAACGATGCCTACTAAAGTGCTAAATGTGTGGAGAAAATACTTACCTGATATAACATATGCCAATCTCTTTGGTCCGACCGAAATAACTGATACTGGCACCTATTACATAGTCGACCGCGAATTCGCAGACACCGACCCACTTCCGATTGGCATACCTTTCCCTAACGCCGACGTCCTCGTCATCGATGAAGATATGAAAGAAGTATCCAAAGGAGAACAGGGTGAGCTCCTTTTCCGAGGTCCATTCGTTGGCTTAGGTTATTACAACAATCCTTCTAAAACGCGCGAGTCCTTTATTCAAAATCCATTAAACGATAGCTACCCCGAGACGGTTTACCGCACGGGAGACTTGGTCAAATATAACGAAAAGGGCGAACTGATGTATTTGGGCAGAAAAGATTTTCAAATAAAACACATGGGTTATCGCATCGAACTGGGCGAAATCGAAAGCAACATCTTTGCCATCGCCGGTGTCCTCTCGTGTGCCTGCATATACGATGCTGAAAAAAGTGCAATAGTACTTTTCTATCAATCGAATACCATCTCTTGCGAAGAAATGCAAAGCGAATGTAAAAAGAGACTTCTTCCTTATATGGTACCGAACAAAATTCACCAACTTGTTACTATGCCTATGAATCAAAACGGCAAAATAGATAGAGTAAAATTGAAAGAAATGGAGAAATAAAATATGGAAAAATTATTAGAAATCTTAGAAGAAATCAAACCGGGAGTAAACTTTAAAGAAAGTGAAAACATGCTCGAAGAGGGACTAATCGACTCTTTTGACATTGTTACTCTCGTCGCCAAGATTAGTGAAGAGTTCGACGTCGATTTTTCAGTAAGCGAAATCGTACCCGAGAACTTTGCTACTGTAAAATCTTTATACGAAACGATAGAAAGGATTAAAAATAGTTGATATGGCGATTCTTTCTTTTTCTTTTCTCATATTTGTCGTAATACTCCTCTTCCTCTACAATTTGATACCTGGCAAGTTTCGCTGGATTATTCTGCTCTTAGGAAGCGACATCATCTTTTTCACTTCTTCAAAATGGCTCATCCTCTATCCCATCTTTACAACTATCGTCATTTACTTTGTAGGACTGTCTTTAGATAAAAGGAATAAAGAATTAGCTCTTTTAAAGAAAAGCGACCTCGAAGATGAAGTCAAAAAAGAGAAAAAAAACGAGATTACAAAACGTAAGAAATTCACCATTGCTTTCGGCATAGTCGTTTCCTTGCTCTGTATCATAGTTACCAAATATGCCAACTTCTTTCTCGAAAATGCTTTAAACTTCTTGAGCATCTTTCATCTCGAAATAGACTTTAAATTATCTAAATTGTTAGTGCCCATAGGGATATCCTACTACACTCTAGAGGCGATAAGCTACATCGTCGATATCTATAGAGGCAAGATAACAGCCTCTAAAAACATCTTCCACGTCGCCCTATTTCTCTTGTATTTTCCTAAGGTTATCGAAGGACCTATTTCTAGATTTGGCGATTTATCCAAAGACTTTTTCGAAGATAACGCATTAGATTTCAAAAACATCGCCGTCGGTTTAGATTTCATCATCTACGGCCTATTCAAAAAGATGGTCATCGCCGACCGTGCTGGCATCTTTGTAAATTCGAGCTTCGGCCAAGCGACTGGAGGTTTTACCACCCTACTTGTCATGATTCTCTACACAGTACAGATATACGCTGAATTCTCCGGTTGCATCGACATAGTTCGCGGAGTATCCTATCTATTCGGAATAAAGCTGCCCGTCAATTTTAGAGCGCCCTTCTTCTCAAAATCTATCCAAGAATTTTGGCAGAGGTGGCACATATCTTTGGGAGCATGGATTAAAGAATACGTCTTCTACCCCATCTCTTTATCCAAGATGAACAGGGCGGTGACAAAATTTTCGAAAGAAAAAATAAAGGGATACCTTTCCAAATTCATAACGGTTGCTTTTCCCCTCTTCTTCGTCTGGATTGTAAACGGTATTTGGCATGGGGCTAGTTATAAGTACGTCGTCTACGGCATGTATTACTACATATTCATGATGCTTGCACTTCTCTTTAAACCTCTTTTCGACGCGTTGTTGAATAAACTGAAATTGAACTTTCTAATCTTGAATGCTTTTCGCATATTAAGGACAATCATCTTCGTCATCATCGGTATGACTCTCTTTCGCGCCTCCTCTCTAAGAGAATTCGGAATCGTCCTCATGAGCCTGTTCCAAAAGAGCACGAACCTCTTCGACCACGGTCTAGTAGGAATCGATTTTATAATTTTGATAATCGCTAACGTCGTCGTCCTCATCGTGAGCACTCTCGAAGAAAAAGGCGTGTTGTCGCTAGAAAAGGGCTTTACCGAGAAGCCTGTCGTAAGAGCACTTACTTACACTTTTATAATCTGTACTATAATAATATTTGGAATATATGGAGAAGGATATGATGCTTCCGAATTCATATATGGAGCATTTTAGGTGATTTATGAAAAACGCAAAAGAACTGATAATTACATTACTCTTAACATTCTTTTTCTCCTCTTTGGTACTCATTTTAGTAAAGCCAATATTCATACCGAAGTGGATTGACGCCGAAGGTAACCGCATGAGTTACATCATCAAAGGCTTTTATAAAGAGCCTAAAGATTCTATCGATGTCCTCTTTACTGGCAACAGCGATGTCTATCGAGCAATATCTCCGATGGAAATATATAATCTAACCGGTTACACTAGCTATAATTTTGTAGCTGCAGGTGAACGCATGTGGATAGCTTACCCTATGCTCGAAGAAGCCCTGCGTTTCCAAAAACCCAAAGTCGTCTTCTTCAACGTCGACGAACTGTATTTCACATCGCAGACGACGGGCAACGCTCACAAAGTATACGACAACATGCGTTTCGGTCTGCCACTCATCAAAGGTGTCTTAGACCCTAACTATGAAAACGCCACTAAACTTTCGCATTTCTTTCCCATCTTTGCCTATCACGACCGCTATAAAGAACTCACCTTAGACGATTTCCGCTACGCCTATGCCGATTATACCGATTATCTCAAAGGTCTGGACCTCGTCGCCACAGTAAAGCCTTACGAATCTGCCGAAGATTATATGGAAAAAAGCGATGATATAAAAGAAATTCCTCAAAAGAATATCGAGTATCTCGATGCGATGCGCGAACTGTGTGAAAAAAAAGGCATCGAACTGGTCTTATTACAAGTACCATCTTCCTTCGAGTGGAGTTATCCTAAGCACAACGCCGTGAATGAATATGCCGAAAAATACGGTTTAAAATTCTTAGACCTCAACCTCGTTTTAGATGAAATGGACTTCGATTGGTCCACCGATACTGCCGATGAGGGAGAACACATGAATATATATGGCGCAGAAAAAGTTTCTAAATACATAGCTCATTACTTGGAAGAAAATTTCTCATTAACTAATCATAACGGCGATGCGCGTTGGGACAACCATTATCTAGAATATAAAAGGTTTAAGGAAAGAGTTATAAGCGATGTACGAGATTGAAGATATAAGAAAACATACGGCCTCTTATTACGAAGACATCTATTCGCTTCTAAACGATGAACAAAAAAAGAAGATAGATAAAAAAAAATCCATCGAAGATAAACGCTTGTCCCTACTTGGTTTGAAGTTGGCGAGCGTCTTATCTTCTACCCCCATATCTAGTGTTCACTACCGAAATGGCGCTCCCTACGTCGATAAAAACTGCATCTCTATCTCCCATAAATATCCCTACGTCGGTGCCGCCATCAGCGATAAAAAAATAGGTATTGACATCGAAACTATAAGAAAAGTAGATGCTTCTACTATAAGATATCTAGGAGCCAAAGACAGTCTGGATGCCCTCATACGCTGGACCAAAATAGAAAGTCTCTATAAATCGTCACTAAAAAAAAGATATCGTCAGAAAACGATAATCCTAGATAAAAGTGTCGTCATTACTATAACGGACGAAATTCACTGAATCTTATAAATAATACTTTCTTAAACATAAAAGAAAGTTATTTTTTATTGTTTTCTTTTAAATATCTTTTCAGCAAAAATGCCAGAAAATATGGAAATGTGTAGAATTTGCCATTATACCCTATATTTTTATTACATAATTTTATTCCATACTTTACATCTTTGTAGTTTGTATCATCAATTATTTTATTTAAAGATATAGTCGTTCCATTATTTGCTTTAATTTCCAACGGAATCAAAGCATCTGCATCGCGTACAAAAAAATCTATTTCTAATGTACTACTTTCATTTTTATAAAAATATAGAGGAAAATCTTGTTTGACGAGAATTTCTGCTATGACATTTTCATATAAAGCACCTTTATATGTATTAAAGTTCTTATTATTTCTTAAATCTGTCTGACTTTCTTCGTCTAAAGAACCTACTAATAGTCCTGTATCGGCAAAAAATACTCGAAAATTATCGGGATTATAGTTACCTTTGAGGGGCAGTTCGGGGCACTCCAAACAGTAACTTATATTTACAATACCGGCATCGAATAACCAATCGACAGTTCCCCTATATTCTCTTCCTCGCGAATATCGCTCTATCTTTGAAATCTGAAATTTTTTGTTATCCTTTCCAAGAAAAACTGGAATTTTCCGATATACGTTTAAAACTCGAGCCTTATCGACACCGACAGCATACTTAGTTATATCCTCTTCGTAATCTAAAAGTATCTGTTTTTGAAGCCTTAAAGTGCCACTAAAGTTATTGTTTTCGACAAAGTTAGCAACTATCTCTGGCATGCCTCCTGTTATCATATAATCATTAAAGTTATCTTGCATGACCTTCAATTCCAAGTCGCTGAACTTTATTAAATCTTTCATATGTACGTATAAGTCTTCAATTTGTTCATTGCTATAACCTTTTGCCCAAAGAAATTCTTCAAAATCTAACGAATACATAGTTACATCTTCTTTATTGCCGACACTGTTTGACTCTATCTCGCCATAATTTATTCCCATCATAGACCCAGAACATATGACATCATATCTTCTATCTTGATTAAACGCTTTTAAAGATGTGGCGGCATTTATACAGTCTTGCAATTCATCAAAGAAAATTAATGTTTCACCTGGGACGAACATAAACTCCGGATTTAATAGAGATATATTTTTAATAATTTTATCTACTTCAAAACCGTCATCAAATATTGCTCTATACTGCGGTTGCAAAGCAAAATTTATTTCGATTAAATATTTATAATGATTTTGTGCAAAATGATTTATGGCATCTGTTTTTCCTATTTGTCTTGCCCCCTTTACTATCAAAGGCTTTCTATCTTTATTATTTTTCCAATCGATTAAATAAAAATCTATTTTTCTTCTTAATCTAGCCATTTATATCACCATTAACATTATACCATAAATAAGGTATTTCAAACTAATTTTCACAAAATTTTACACCATATAGTTGCTATTTTACACAAAATTATAGTATATTTATATTAAATTTACACAAAATTCTAACATCTTTTTATAAAAATTACACGAATTTTTAACAAATTTAATTAATTTTTTCTCAATTCTAATAGCAATTATAATTAAATTACTCTTAAATAATATAACATAAAAATTTTTATAACTTATTTTTGTAAAGTGAATTTTATAAAAAGTGTGTTTAAAAGTGTGTTTGAAAAAATAAAAAGCCCTTAAATAAAGGCTTTACATGCTAATTGGAGGAACCGGCCGGATTTGAACCGGCGAATCAGGGTGTTGCAGACCCACGCCTTACCACTTGGCTACGGTTCCGTGCTGATAAAATGATTATATCAAATAATATGTTTAATTTCAATTAAAAGAACCGATTTAGCGCGATATTATTCAAAAAAACACGAGAAGTCGATTTACTTTCACTCTAGTTATGTTAAAATATGAATTAGAAGAGGTAAAAAAATATGTTGATATTCAATGACCAAAAGAAATCGACATTAAGGGAGGTATTAATATGAAAAAAATTATAAAAATAACAATATTATTTATATTATCCTTTAGTTTATTAGGGTGCAGTAAAGTAGATAATCAAAATAACGACACATTAAATAATCAAGAAGAAATTCAAACTATTAATAATACCGATATAAACAATTTAAAAAAGACTAAAAGAATAGACATCAAAGATAGAGATACCAATTTATTGATGCATCAGATAACAGAAAAAAGTACAATACAAAATATAATTGAAATAATATCTAAAGGTATTGTAAATAAAAATTCCCATGATTACATATCTGGATACTATAGATATATTGAATTTATTGACAAAAATAATGATATTATAGATACTATGATTATTTTCAACATCTTAAATAATCTTTATTTAGAAAAAAGCAATCCTGATATACGATTTACTATAGATTCAAATAATATGAAAGAACTTTTAGATATAATTACAGAATAGAAATAATAGTATTCACATCATCCGGAATTAATTATGAAAAATTTTTAGTTTATTTCCGTAAGTATAAAAGAAGTCTATATCTCAAAAATATGGCCTACATTTATACAATGAATATACGCTGTAGTAAAAAAATAATAGTCAATATGCCTAGACTATTATTTTTATTTTATGTGCAAAACTTTGATTCTTGGATTTTTGCTGAATATTATTACACTTCGTCCTCTTTTGCCATTTGTTTTATGTATTCAGTACATTCATTTATAAAGCAGATTACGACGTCTGACCTCCTCATATCTGGATTTTTTCGAGTAATATGATGAACAGTATCTTTTCTATATAAATCGTATTCCTCATCGCTTAAACCGAGTTCATTAAATTGTCTTTTGATTAGAGAAACGGCATCCATACAGATTGAACGTCTATCCCTTTTTGGCAAGACTATAAAACCTAAAAACTCTGAAACCACAAATTTATCATACACCGCGTCATTTACTAAAAGTCTAAACTTTAAAGAACCTACACCTGCGTCGAATATATTAGA
>CAZXXI010000002.1:0-21545 GCA_964644815.1 uncultured Muribaculaceae bacterium | reverse complement strand
CTTCCAAATCTCTATTGCTAAAATTCTCTGGGACACTTCCATCGATTAAATATCGGTTAACTGCACATTGGGCATCTTTCGACATTTCCATAAATATATATTTTAATATTTTATCTCTCTTTTCAGGTGTTATTCTAGAATCCTCAGTATAATCGAATAAATCTGTTTTAGCATTTTTCAAATAATCGACGAAGACAATACTGTTGTAAGTCCTCTCTAAAAGTTCTAACATCCTATTTGCTTTTCCGTTTTCTCTACTATTGATATTTTCCTCATCATCTATGAAACTTCGCAACAAATCTCGATAATACTTCGGTAAGGAGTTCTCTAGAGATCTACACAACTCATTTTTTTCTTCATCGGTAAGGATGGCATATTGAGTAACTCTATCTTCTAAACCCTTGCATTCGGTTTCATTTTTATATTTAAATGCACCATTGCATCTGGATTTTATCCTAGCGATTACTCTATTTGCAATTATTCCTTTTTCCGATGTCGTAACATATTTTCCATTCAAATAGCCAGCTAGACAACTCTTCTCTTCTTCGGTAAAGGTCTCAAGTTGCTCATCTATAAAATATCTCTTTTGCTCTATACTTACGCCGGGATAATTTGGCACTCGATCATAAATCGACCTATTTTTTTTACGTACTTCTTTTTCAATTCTAACCTCGATATTATTTGTATTTATAGAATTTGCAATACTTGTCTCTTCTTTTCTAACCGGTTTTCTATCTTTCTTTTTTTTATCGGTTACATCCCCGGTTTTATCCGCAGGTTTGCTATCGGCTTCCTTCACCACTCGACTTACTCGTGTTTTGCTAATTATAGAGTATATAAACGAATCATCTTTAGAATATCCTCTAGACAACAAATACTTCTCTTTTAACTCTTTAATACCTTCGAAATCATACTCTCTTGCTAGAACTCTTAAATAGTCTCTTCGCGACAAAGGATAGACAGAATTGCAAAGATTAAATATACAATCGAATAGGACATAATTCTCATAATAAAAACTAACTTTCCTAAACTCGCCCATATTGAGGTTTTTTCTTATACTATCCCACTCTTCCATTGTGTAACTAAAAGAAAAATCGTAGATTATTTTCATGCTCTCATCCATCGATAGCATATTGTTTCTAAAATTTTTATAAAAATCGAAGTCTTTTTTCATGAATGCTGCTAATCTGTTAAACGACCAATCTTCCACACCCCAAAACTTCAAAGCAGTGGCTAAAAGGACGTGCTTTTCCTTTAGAGCCCTATAATAGTCTTCTGGTAAAACTAATTTACATTTTGCGAGAGTCCCAAAGAACCCAACTAATATCCTCTCATAGTTCTTCGCACGACTACATATAGAATCCAATAACCTAATCATCGGTTTTAAATTAATATCTGTAAACTTTTTATTTATATAGCCATCCATTGCATTTTTAAATAGCAGTTCTACCGCCAAGACTCTATCTTTATATTTGACACACTCCTGCATAGATTTATCGGCAAGATTATCCCACTGAGTGCGACTTATTCCTAGAAACGAGTATTTTTCCATATACTTGTTTTTAATTCCCATAACTTTGACGACAAATAACTTGTACTCTCTATCACTACTAAAAAAATTTTTTAATCCATCTTTGTCACTTGTAGTAGCCATTTAAAAACCTCCTGCTTCTTCGTCAATATTCTATCACAAAATTACTGCATTATAAAGAGATTAGTCACATCTAATCTCCTATTATATCTTTAACTCTATCCTTATATTCTTGTAACGACTCTACTTTGTCCTTCAACGATTCTATCTCTCTATTTAGTTCATCTATCTCCGTCTCATTTTGATTTATCTCGTAGACATATGCTGAACAGTCGCTGTAGACATATCGGTTTCTCTCATCTGCTTTTTTCTTAGTATTAGCTTTAATCGTCTCTATGTTATTAGAACTTGCCCTCACCGTGATAACCACTTCGTTCATCTTTTCATAATTGTATATAGTTCTATTTTTCAAATTTTCTTTAAATTCGTTCCAGAAATTTTTATCGAAAAAACTGAAGTTAGAATAGTAATATCTGTTAAAACCTATCTCGGTTAAATTGTCTACAATTTTTATATTGGAATAGTTGTCGTAGAAATCGACACTGACTTCGACTTTTTTATCTATATTCTCGTTGACGACATATTTGACATCCGGAGAATAGAAGGCCCAAATGTCCAAAGATAGATCGTTTCTCATATCGAAACTCTCCGTGACGGTACTCTTTTCGATGAACTTCGGTGTTTCGTTTACAAACGTTATATCCGTAAGCTCCAAAGCAGTAAACCCGAGTGAACATCCCAAGCCGCATACGCCGATTATGAACGTCCAAAATATTCTTTTAAACGAATACTTCCTATTGAATATGAATATGATGCACGTCTCCAAATACCATATGTTTAATACTATTGCAAAGAGAAGTGCCATGAATATGCTCAAGAAGAATACGCCGTCGAAAGCTAGCTTCAAAACTACTGCTTCTCCAAAGAAGAGAAAGAACAGAGTCAATATAAATGGTATACATATGAAGGCGACTAATCCTCTTATGCACCAAAGCGCTACGCTTCCCAAAAATTTGAAAACGGGATTTGGAGTTTGTACTTCTTTCTCGATTATTTTGACTTCTTTTACTTTTCTAGTCTCCTCTTTAATCTCTTCTTTTGTCTCGACGACTTCTTCATTTTCTAAAGGAGTCGCTGGACTACTTTTGACGAACTCATACCTATCTAAATATGCCACTTTATATATATAGACGAATGCCAATATATAAAGAGCAAAATAGATGATATCTAGTACCATGTTGAATAACCCCGTCGAGAACCCCGCAAACTTGTTATTGCCGAGCGTTATCATCAAATTGTAAAAACTCTTCTCCAAGTAACTAAACGGTATTCTTAACAATAGCAGCAGTACTCCGATTACACTCATAGTAAATATGAGCCCTATCAGTTGACCGGCTGACATAGCTTTAATCATCTTTATACTCTTATTGATGATTTCGGCAATGTTTCCGACGATGCCATTTATGACCGGCTCCTCCTTCTTCTCGACGTTAATCTCCGATATCTCGTCGTTGGTCAAATCGTCCAAGCTACACTTGAATATCTTACATAGAGCGATGAGCTTATCCATCTCCGGATACGTCGTACCGCTCTCCCATTTAGAAACGGACTGCCTCGTGACATCGAGCATATCCGCGAGCTGTTCTTGACTCATCTTATTGGCTTTTCTCAGTTGTTGTAGTTTTTCACTAAAACTCATAAAATCACCTCTTCATGACCCAAAATATACCATAGAACGCGGGTTGCGTTCTACCAAATTTCGGTTGTTTTATGTATATTATCGGTTGCATACCCTTTAATTATAACAGAAAAGAGTAAAGATAGAAGCAAAAACTGTCATAAACAATCCTATTACAATTTATAACTATGACGATTATAATAGACACAATTTATAAAACCGTCGTTTAACATACACTTATCTAATTATTGTGACTGTTATTTTTGGCCGAGAAGAATATAATGTTTTAACGAAAGAGGTGAATTATGAAAAAATTTGCAAATTGGATTGCAAATCATAACATTTTAATAGTCGTACTTTCATTTTTGTTGTTGATACCGACCATCATCGGTTATTGTCACACGAAAATAAACTACGACATATTGGTTTATCTTCCCGAAGACATCGAGACTGTCGAGGGGCAAAACATCTTAACCGAAGAGTTCGGCATCGGTGCTTTCTCCTTCATCATGACCGACAAAGTCAACAATCGCGATTTACTGCTTCTAGAAGATAAAATAAAAAAGATAGAGAACGTCAATCAAGTCATATCCATCGCCGACGTCGGCGGTTCAGCATTTCCTCTAGAATATATGCCCGAAGAAATACTCGACAAAGTTTTAAAAGATGACTCGACGCTTATCCTAGTCACGTTCTCTACTTCGACATCCGATTCGGATACGATAGAGGCGATAGACACCTTGCGAGCTGTCGTCGACGATGCCAACTCGGTAAGTGGGATGACTGCGATGGTACTCGACACCATGAATCTGTCCAATCAAGAGATGCTCATCTACATAGTCTTCGCAGTAATTCTCTGTCTATTAGTGCTGCTGTTCGCGACCGAATCCTATGTGATACCTATCTTGCTCTTAGGGAATATAGGCTTTGCCATTCTCTATAACTTGGGTTCTAACATAATTTTAGGTGAAATATCTTATATCACTAAAGCGATAACCGCTGTCCTCCAGCTGGGCGTCACGATGGATTTCTCCATCTTCCTATATCATAAGTATGAAGCTGCGAAAAAAGTTTCTAAAGATAAGACCACCGCTATGAGTGATGCCATAACTCAAACTTTTAAATCGGTTTTGGGTTCTTCGTTGACTACCATCGCCGGCTTCTTAGCTCTATGTGGAATGAATCTCACGTTGGGTAAAGACATCGGCCTCGTAATGGCCAAAGGTGTCGTCTGTGGACTCCTTTGTGTCCTCACCCTATTCCCAGCTTTTCTACTGACTTTCGATAAAGCTATCGAAAAGACTAAACACAAAAACTTCTTGCCAAGCTTCAATAAAATCGAAAATTTTGTCATCAAGTACCACACTGCGATTATCGCCTGTTTCTTAATCCTATCCATCCCGGCTATAATCGGCAACAACGACGTCGAAGTGTACTACAAACTGGATAACTCACTGCCGGAGACTCTCCCTTGCCGCGTCGCTAACAACGACTTAAAGGAAAAATTCAATATCGTCTCTCCCGAGATAATCCTGTTGGATAAATCTATTCCTGCTTCGGACATAAAGAAGTTAAAGGGCGAATTAGAAGAGTTAAACGGCATCGACTTAGTTCTCGCTCCTACCGAAGTGGAAACGCTGGGAATGCCAGCTGATTTCATCCCCGAAGAGATATCGTCCATCGTCAAAAACGATAAATACCAACTCATGATATTAAACTCCACCTATGAAGTAGCTAGTGAAGAGCTCGGAGAGCAATTAGAAGAGGTTAAAAAGCTGACTAAAGAGTATGACGAATTAGCCATCATCGCTGGTGAAGGTGCACTTACACAAGACCTAATCGCCATCGCCGACCACGATTTTCTAGTAGTCAACTACATCTCTATAGGAATCATCTTCGTTCTCATGCTATTCGTCCTAAAGTCGCTTAGCTTGCCGTTCATATTGGTAATCGTCATCGAGTTTGCAATATTCCTAAACATGGCTTTCGCTTCGTTTACCAACACTAGTCTGCCATTCATCGCATCGATAGTAGTAGGTACTATCCAACTAGGTGCGACAATCGACTATGCGATACTCATGTCGACGACCTATTTAGAGGAACGTCAAAAGACGAAAGATAAGAAAAAAGCTCTCAAGACTACTTTATCCAAGACGTTCTCTTCCGTTGTCGTCTCCGCACTTTGTTTCTTCGCCGCCACTTTCGGAGTCGCCATCTATTCGCAAATCGACATGATTGCTTCTATCTGTAATCTCCTATCGCGAGGCGCTCTGATAAGCATGTTCGCAGCTACTCTAATACTGCCGGCACTACTCTACATCTTCGATAAATTCATAATGAAAACCACTAAAAATATGAAAGGAAGTATATAATGAAAATGAAAAAAATAAACAGTTTAATCTTAACTGCTATGGTTGCACTTTTACCTATAAATGTTCTGGCCTTAGAAAAAAATGAAATGGTCTATACCCATCTAAACTCCGATGGCTCGATAAACAGTACGAGCGTCACTAACCATCTATCGTTTGTAGGAGAAAAAGACTTCGTCGACGACAGCGAACTCAAAGACATCTTGAACTTAAACGGCGAAGAGACGTTCAAAGCTGACGAAGACAAAATAACCTGGTCACCTCTTGAGAAAGACATATTCTATAGGGGAAATACCGAAAAAAGTATCCCTATTAAGACATCTATAAAATACTATTTAGATGGCGAAGAGATTTCTATCGACGAGATGCTCGGGAAGAAGGGGCACATCAAAATAGTCTACGCATTTACTAACCAAAACAAAAACTATATGAGCATAAACGGACGCCTAGAGACCATCTACACTCCGTTTATTACCACTGTCGCTACTCTTTTAGACGATACCGCTAAAAACGTCACCGCTTCTTCTGGTAAAGTCGTCGCCACTGGAACGAAGACAATCACTTTAGGCCTAGCGTCCCCCGGACTATATTCGAGTACTCAAATATCATCTTTAAAAAATCTGGATAGAGTTACCATCGAATACGACACCGACGACTTTTCACTCGGTTCGACCTACATAATATCTACCCCTAAAGCCTTCGACGAGTTCGATTTAAGCATCTTTGACGAAATATCCAATCTGACTAAAGACATCGCAAGCTTAAAGTCCAATATGGATTTACTAGAGAAGGGCTCTAAAGAACTAGTCGGTGGAATAGAAAAGATATCCTCTGGCTCTACATCGCTGAGTACTAACCTTAAAAAAATATCATCCGCGGTGACTGCTTTAAAAAACGGTTCTTCCAGTTTAGAGTCTGGTCTTTCTGAACTGTCTCTCGGCCTAAATAATATGAGTTCTCTCATCGACAAAGAAAAGCTCACTCTTTTAGGCCAAAACTTAGCCACTACTAAAGCCAAAGATGAACTACAAATAAACAGCCTTCTAAGCTTGACTAATAAATCTTTAGAAGAACTAGCATTATCCTATGCCACTAATAATTTAAAGGATTACACAGGAACGGACATTACTCTACTAACTGAAAAAGCTGTCTACGAAACAGCAGTGCTTTTAAAGGAAAACAGTGCTCTTCTCGAAGCCAACCTCACCGTCTTTACCGGCTTGGATGCGACGATTTCTAAGATGGAATTGGCAGTCGAGAGTATAGAAAAGGCTGCCTCTGGTTCTCAAAAACTCGATGACGGTCTAACCTCATTGAGTAAAGGAATCGAATCTCTTTATATAGGTAGTCTCGATTTGACGAACGGCACAGTCGAGTTGAAGAAAGGTGCCCAATCCTTGAGTGCTGGAACGACTAGATTTAATGCCGAAGGAATAGACAAGCTCGTCACGAGTGTCCAATCGGCCAAAATATATTCCGATAGAGCGAAATCTTTAGTAAAACTGAGCAAGAACTATAAAGGCTTTGCCGCGAACAATTCTTCCTCGACTACTTTCATTTCTATGATTAAACCTTGTAAATGACGAGGTTTTTTCTTTATATAAAAGTATTGTATTTTAAAACCGATTGATTGTATAATATTTTCAGGTGATTCTTATGCAAAAAAAAGTAGATTTGCGAATAATAAAGACTAAAAAGAGCATCTATGAAGCCTTCATCTCCCTTTTAGAAGAATACTCTTTTGAAGAGATTAAAGTATCCGAGATTTGTTCTAAAGCTCTCATCAACCGGTCGACTTTCTACATCCACTTTCAAGATAAGTATTCTCTTTTGGACTCTTTGATTCGCGATTTAAAAGTTGGATTGCAGACAGTACTCTTACAAAACGAAGAAATCTCCTCTCTAAAAGGATACTACATGGCTATCATAAAGATACTTTTAGATTATATCGAAGAGAACAAAAACTTCTACATTCCCATCGTCATCAACAATCGAAATAGTATAGCCCGCGACATGATATACGATACTCTCGAAGAGGATATTTCCAATAGAATCAAAAAAGACACCGATTCAAAAATTCCTAGTGAATTCGTAACCTATTTCTACCTAGGCGCTATCTTCAACGTCGGCATCGAATGGATTAGAAATAGATGCACTTATTCTAAAGAAGAACTCATAAACTACTTAGACATGTTAATACCCGAGGATATATAGAAAAATACACCGCATATAAAACGATGTATTTTTTATTAATCTCTTATCTTTATGTGTAATTTTTTAGTTACTTCGTCTATGATTTTATTGAACTGTTCGTTTACCTCTTCAGTAGTAAGCGTCCTCGTATCGTCTTCAAATGTAAGCGAATAAGCGATAGATACTTCATCTTCTTTTATGCTATCGCCCTTATATATATCGAATGCGACGACATTCTTGAGAAGCTTTTTACCAGAACGCCATATCTCTTTTTCGACTTCGCCACTATTGAGTTTAGTCGGAATGACGAAGGCTACGTCCTTTAAAATGCTAGGGAATTTGTTCAATTCTTGGAACTTATATGGTCTCGTCTTTTTCTCCCCCAAAAGTCCCAACGATATCTCTAAGACATAGACATCTTTTTTGCATAGGCTAGGATGTATTCTACCCATATAACCCACTGGTCGATTATCTACATTTACAAGAGCGGTAGCCCCCGGATGCATGTCTGCGATATCGTTCGCCGGAGTAAATGAATATCTTCCTTGATAGCCCAAATAGTCTAGAAGATTAGCAACTATACCCTTTAAAACGTAAAAATCTGCTTTGATGTGTATCCTTTGCCAATCGTTAGACATATATTCTCCACTCATCAAAATAGCTAGCTTAGTGTCTTCTTTGTCGACATCGCTATAGACGTTAGCAATCTCGTATATGTTGATATCTTTGACGTTGTGAGCCTTATTGTATTCATATATATCTAAAAGTGATGGCAACAATGTCTGTCTTACGATGCTTTTATCTCCACTTAGAGGCCTCAAAAGAGGTATCGATTCTTTTCTGTTATACTGAAACCTCTTATCCATCTCCGGACTGATTAGAGTATAACTTCTCGTCTCATTCAACCCTAATGAACGAAGTCTCTTAGAGATAGCTTTTCTAAATCCTACGTTACCTTTATATTGTCCTCTTCTCACATCTAGTTTAGGTAGCTTTGCATCGATATGCTCATAACCGTATAGGCGTCCTACTTCCTCGACTAAGTCTTCTCTCATCGAGACGTCTCCTCTTCTATTCGGGATAGTAACGGTGAATTCTTCTCCCTTTAATTCATATGGAAACTGTAGAGAGTTCAAGGATTTCTTGGCATCATCTAGACTGATGTCTAATCCCAATAGAGAATTGATTTTAGAGAGAGTTACTTTAGCTACTTTAGGCGTCTTATCGACGTTGTCATAAGTAACCGTATCTGCTAAAACTTCGGCGTCGGCATACTTTTCCAATAAGTAGCATGCCCTGTCGATGGCCTCTTGTGTATATTCGTAGTTTAAACCGTGTTCATAACGGCGACTAGCTTCGCTCTTCAAGTCGAGTCTTATCGATGTATAGCGAATCTTCAACGAATCGAAAATAGCGCTTTCGATGACGACGTCTTTAGTATTATCGTCTATACCGCTGTTTAATCCGCCCATGACGCCGGCTATGCATACTGGTTTATCGCCATCTGTAATGACGATGTCTTCTGTCGTAAGCTTTCTCTCCACTCCGTCTAGAGTTACGATTTTCTCACCCTTTTCTGCCATTCTTACGAGTATATTTTTACCGAGTTTATCGGCATCGAAGAAGTGAAGCGGTTGTCCGTATTCGAGCATGATATAGTTACTTATATCGACTACGTTGTTTATCGACCTCATACCCGCATTTGTAAGCCTTTCCTTGATAAAGTCTGGACTTTCTTTGACGACGACATTTCTCACCATGCGCGCATTGTACATAGTACAGTTGTCGGTAATGACCTGCAGATTTATTAAATCTTTGACGCTCTCCTTACTAGTCTTACACTTAGTCTCAGGCATCTCGACTTTCTTTCCGAGTACACTTGCTACTTCATAGGCGAATCCGATATGATTAGTACAATCAGCTTCTCTATTAGGGTTCAAATCCAAGTTGTATATGGTATCCGATAATCCCAAATAGTTATAAGGATTGCTGCCAACTAGAGCTTCATCAGGCAGCTTACATATACCTTTCGCATAGTTTTCAGGCGTATCTTCTTCGAGACCGAGCTCCATCAAAGCACAGAGCATCCCACACGATTCCACACCGCGCATCTTAGTCTTTTTAATGACGATATCCCCCGGCAAGACGCAACCTTCCTTGGCTACGATGACCTTCATATTCTTCTCAAGATTTTGTGCTCCACATATTATCTGTAACTCTTCGTCTTTGACATCTACTCTCAAGACGTGCAAATGGTCGGAATCGGGATGGTCCTGAATCTCCAATATCTGTCCGACGACCAAGTTAGGATTGTTGTATTCCTCGACTGTCTCGACGTTGACTCCGGCATTAGTTATCTTAAGAGCTAACTCTTTTAAATCTTCGTCGCTTATGTCGACATAATCGTTCAACCAATTCGTACTTATCTTTGCCATCTTTACACATCCTTTCTATCAGAATTTATTCTGAGGTCATTAGTATAAAAAGTTCTTACATCTGTGACGCCATACTTCAACATGGCAAGTCTTTCGATACCAAAGCCAAAGGCAAAACCGCTCATGACATCTGGGTCGTATCCACAATTCCTTAAAACCTTTGGATGGACCATGCCCGCACCGCCGACCGTTATCCAACCGGTAGATTTGCATATCGAACAACCCTTACCGCCACAGTTGAAACAGCTGACGTCTAGTTCGACGCTAGGCTCTGTAAACGGATAAAAAGAACTTCTAAATCTCGTCTCGACGTCTTCGCCGAAGAGGTGCTTAGCTATTATATCGAACGTTCCTTTGAGGTCTGCAAGACTGACATCTTTATCGATGAGCAATCCTTCCATCTGAGTAAATTGATGTGAATGCGTCGCATCGTCATCGTCTCTTCTATAAGTCTTACCAGGACAAATTATTCTTATAGGTCCCTTATCTTCATTGGCAAGCATCGTCCTTATCTGTACCGGACTGGTCTGGCTTCTCAAAAGTATCTCCTCATCTTTTATATAGAAAGTATCTTGAGCATCGCGCGCGGGATGTCCTTTAGGAAGGTTCAATAACTCGAAATTGTATAAATCTTTTTCAACTTCTGGTCCCTCGACGACATCATAACCCATATTCAAGAAGAGCTCTTCTAAACTTTCTACTAAACCTTCAAGCATATTAGGAGAACCGTTCTTGATAGTCATTCCCGGTAAAGTAACATCGATACTCTCTCTTTCGAGTTTCTCATTTAAAGCTTTTGCCTCGATTTCTTTTACTTTCTCTTCGAATAGCCCCTCAGCATAAGTCTTTATTTCGTTTAAACTCTTACCAAAATCTTTTTTTTCTTCTGGAGAAAGCGTCTTTATCATCGAAGACAACTCCGTTATCTTTCCCTTCTTACCGAGATATAGAGCTTTCAAATTCGATAGTTCCACCATATCCTTTATCGGTTCGATAGAAGTCTTAAGCTCATTTTTTAATTCTGATACTTTTTCTTTCATAAACATTTCCTTTCATCAAAAAAATTTCTAGTCATGGGACGAACACTAAGGCCCGCGGTACCACCCACGTTCTAGAAATTCTAGCTCTTTATTTTTGGTTAACGCCCAACTACGTTTTGCTCGAGTGATTGAAATTTCGTATCGAGTTCATTTGCGATATTTCCACCTCTATACCGCTCTCTAAAAAATGAAATTCGACCTACTAAGACCACTTTCAACACAAATAACAAAGGTATTGTAACACATTTTATTTTAAATTTCAACCGACTACAATCTGTTGAAAACTTTACTCTTTTCCACAATTTTTTATTCTTTTTTCTCAAATTCGCCACATCTATCTTTTACTTTATATGTCTTCGATGAAAGCTTCTGATAATAGTCTGTAAGAAAATTTATCTTGCCGTACTTATAGTAGTAATCGTTCATATTGAATCCATCGATAGAATTTTTAACCGTTTTCGAACAACTAGTAGCAGTCTTTAAAGTCCTATAGTCTGGATTATAAGTGAGATAATAGAAATGCCCATCGCGATAACTTATTGACTCTACGTCCTGACCCAGAAAATAGTATGTTCCATTCGTCATCGCAAAATAACTGGTATTGTATAAGGCATTTATTTTGAGTACTGAAGACTTACTTCTCTCATCGCTTCTATATTCGACCGATTTGACGTCTTCAAAGTTCATCATCGCTTTTATGCCAAACTCTTCGTTAACGATTTTAGTTATTTCAAAAGAAATCTCTCCCTTGTCATCCTTACGAATCGCCAGCTCCAAATAAAACTGTTCGCCATCGAATTCATAAGTAACTGACCCAACTTTCTTCTCTTCGACAAAATCGATTAAATCCTCATCTAGATTAGCGACATATAATCCCTCTTCATTCATCGGATTATCCTTGGTGATAAACGCTATTTCTGACTTCTCTTGAATCTCTTTGGCAACTGCATCGATACGAGCAAAGTACTTATCTAGACCGACATAGCATAAACCTATTATAGAAATAACTAATATAATTTTTCCTATTCTTTTAAGTAATCTCTTCTTTTTCACCTTTCTCATAGAAATACCTCGTTTAATTAACTATATTCTAGCACACTTCTATTATGATTTGAATACATAAATGCAGTTTCCCACCAAAAAAGACGTATCTAATCTCGTGAAGATTACCCGTCTTAAAAGTCCATTATTTCACAAGTAAAAATCTTTTCATGATTAAGGTTCTACGCCATCAGCACGGTATAGATTCGTCATCGTACCATCTCCAGTTAAGGTACTTACGTAATCAGCACTCAGATTGATAACCGGAGCGACCGCACCGTGCGTATCGCTAGTTTCCGTATGGCTCAAGTAACCACTTGCATAGACTATGAACACACGAGCTCCCCCCTCGTTCGTATCCATGTAACAAGGCGAGAACGCCCAACCGTAATAACTTGAAGATTTGTATAAATAATATTGATTATTTGCCGTTCTATATTTTCCACTTCCCGCGGCTAATATTTCATCAGCTGTTATTAAGCCTACTGGGTATGTCAATTTTCCGTTTCCTTTGTCACTTTCATTTACTGTGAAAGCTTCATTCTTTACTTCACATGTGAATTTTGGTGCTATATTGTCTGTCTTCCATACTCCTGTTCTTGCCATTGCTCCATAGCCCGTTACATTTGTTCCATATCCTAACCCTGTATCAATTGAGTAGCCTGTTGTGGCTTTTCCCGGTGTACTTCTGTCATTACAGAATATCATATCTACTACATTACTTCCATAACCCGTATCTACTATGTTCTCTTTATACCATGTATCTACTGCTATCTTAGCTTCGCTGTTTGTCTCATTGGCTTGGGCTCCTGCTTTTGACGTGCTTGCTTCTCCTTGTGCTCCTCCATACATCCAACCGACATATTTATTATCGTTATTTTTATAAGTCCAACGCTGACTTACTTTAGCATATCGCGCATCGTTGACTGTGCCATTTTCAAAAGCTTGTGTTCCATCATAGATAATGCGAAGCGAACCATCTCCATTTATTCTAATGATTCTCCAGTACATATCTTGACCATCTTTATTCTTACCATATTTGATATAGTTAGTTGTAGATGCTCCTCTATAATAATAACTCGTTCCATAGTCGTCTTCTAATGCGTATATTCCTTCATCTGTCGTCGCTACTGCGGCGAAATTTGGATTGTCTTCTTTTACATTGGCTATTATCTTGTCTGTTGGTGATTCACTTGGTTCTGTTATATTGAACGTACTCGAGAAGGTTGCTCTTAAGTCTGGTGTCTGGTCTATTGTTGGTAAGTTTTCTAGTGTTATTGTCAATCTATAGTAATACTTTGCTCCTACTGGTAACTCGATATTCTTTGATAGTTCTTTCGTTATTGCTGTACTGCTTTGGGGTACATTTTTCTTGGCTAGTACTTCTGTCCATGTCGTACTCTCTTCTGAAGTTTTATAGTCTAGTTTATATGTGAGTGAACCTTCTAAGTAGGTATTTACCATATTGGTAAAATTTATCTTACCTGCTGTTGGGAGTGTTCCCGTATTTTCGAGTATAAACAACTTCTCAGCTGATTCTCCAAAATTTAAGCTTCCATTAAAACCGGAGTCGTTGTCGCTGAAAGTTAGACGCATCGTTCCTGATGTTACCGATAACTCTTGGTTCTTGACTTCTCCCGTCTCTAAACTGAAATACGCGTATGATAGAGAACCTATGATAACCGCGATGCTCGCGACAAAGATTACTCCTAGAACTACTTTGGTTTTATTATTCTTTTTATCCATTACTATTCCTCCACTTTATGACTTCTAGTCTTATTATTATATTACTATTGTAGCGCGCGGCGCCGCGGGGGGGTGTGGTAGGAGGGGGGGGGTGGGGGGGGGTCAGTGTGGGTGTGACTTCTAGTCTTATTATTATATTAATATTGTAGCACCCCCCCCCCGAACTTTGTCAAAACAAAATTTCATAAGTTTGGATAAAATGTGTTTTTAGGAGACTCTTTTTTTGCAAAAATTCCTTTATTAAAGGCTACTTTGAAATTAGTATTTAATATTAAAGAAATGGTGAAAACTGTCATAAAAAAAATTTTTCAACTAAAAAAGCACCCAGCTAAAAACTATTTTACCTGAGTTCTAGCTGTGTGTATTATGAAATGAGAAACACAGCTAGTAATCTAACAGGTTCCCTTGCTTAGAAATATATAATACTTGTCCCTTTTAGGCAAGCATTTTTATAGATTATCCATATAAAAACTTGGTATATTTCTTACCAAGTTCTCGAATAGAAGTATATTCCATATGCTGGTATGTTGGCATATTGTTTTGATCCACCATCTACTAGATGTGAAACCCATGAACTATACGCCACATAATCTGTACCATACCATCCTGTTGCTAAACTAAAGTGCAAGTGAGCACCCGTAGTACAAGTGTCGTAGCCTCCGTATTTAGATGAAGTAGAACCACCTCCAACAGTACCTATAGCTGTATTTCTATCGACCTGCTGACCGACTTTGACGTTTATGCTATACAAGTGTTGGTATTGAGTAGTATACCTCTTACCGTTTATTGTGTGATGGATGAATACTTGATTGCCACCACAGTAATAGCGGTATATTATTTTAGCTACTGTTCCTCTTGCAGCCGAATAAACTTTCGTACCTTCGGCATTACCTCCGATGTCAACGCCCGTATGGAAACTCTGTTTTACTCCCGTAACGGGGTGTGTTCTATAACCGAAGTTACTTGTCCTCACACCTTTTGATAAAGGTCTTACAAATCCCGTATCCGTTACTTTATTGAGACAGACATCAAAAGATTCGTTTTCCTTACAACCTTGAGATACATAGTAATTTATCAGTGCCTGCGTAGATTTAACATCTTGGTCGAAATCGGATACCTGTTCGACAAAAGCACTCAATTGATTACCTAAGCTGTCTATAGCCGTTTCGAGGGAACTGATTTGATTGTTCAGTTCTACCTTTCTATTCGACAAATCTATTTTTAATTGTTCATTTTCTTTTATCTTATTTTCATAAGAAGTTATCAACTCATCGTTATAGGCAGCGACTTTCTCACTGACGCTGTAACGGATTATAAAATCCGATACGTCTTTAGCTCCAAATATATACTCTAAATATATATTGTCACCATTCGACTTAGCCGTTTGTCTCAACAAATCTTTAATCTTTCCATCGGTCTCTTCGATTTCGGCATCGAGCTTTGCAATCTGCTCAGTAGCTTCTTCTATCTTCCGGTTGCTGTTTTCTATCTCCGTTTGTTTAGCGGAAATAGAATTTTTATTTGCATTGATTTGGCTCTGTGTCAAATTTTTATTGTTCTCAGCTTTCTTTTTCTTCGCTATGTAATCGTTCAATTCGCGACGAAGATCTGCTATCGAATTCGCTTGCGACGCAGCTTCAACTTCCTCCGGAGGAGAGAAAAGTGGTATCACCATGAGAACAGATAAACCCGTCGCCAATACTGTTTTACCAAATTTCTTCATATCTTCAAGTACTTTCTAACGGACTTCCAACTTCCGTACATGCCGACTATCGCTCCGATGATGACTAAAACCCCGCTGACTTGGAATACGAAATTATATGGACTTATAAGTGGCATAATCTCTGTGAAGAGTACTCCACCCATCTTATCGAAGAGAAAAACATAGCCATAAATCGTCGCCAGAATTGGCAATATACTACCTATTACTCCCAAAAACAGCCCTTCGAATAAGAAAGGTAATTTGATGACTGTATTAGAAGTACCCACCAATCTCATTATATCTATTTCGTTCTTTCTCGAATATATTGTAATCTTAATGGTATTGCTTATCAAGAACGCTGTTACGAAGACGAGCGCTATGACTGCAACAATCATGATGTTTCTTACTATCTTGAAGACATCGACGAGGCTTTCGACTACACCTTCGCCATAACTTACTTCGTCGACGTGTTCCAAGTTCTTAATAGTGTTAGCCGTTTCGTTTATTGAATCTATTTTTTCTACTGTCAATATAAAACTGTCCGGCAGGGGATTTTCATCTTCGCCCCATTCGCCTATTATATTTCCGTAAGTCTCATTTTCTTCACGCATCTCTTCTTTAAGCTCTTCTTTGCTATTGTAGACATTGTTAGCTATATTAGGGACTGCTTCTATATTTTTCTTGAGGCTATCCACCTCTTCCTGACTAGTTCCCTCTTTGGCAAAAACGACTATCGTCAAATCTCTTTCGATACTCGAAGTAAAGTTATTGACATTAGCGCTCAACAATATAGCAAAAGCTACTAAGATGAGCGTAATAACTATACAAGATATGGAAGCTACAGAAAGGCTTAAGTTGCGGATGACGCTTTTAAAAGCACTCGAGAAACTTCTAGTTAAAATTCTAATGGGTCTCATCTACTTTATAACTTCCTTTCTCATAGTCGCCAACTAACACACCATTTTTGATGACGACTACTCTCTTTTTCATTCTGTTGACTATATCCTTATCGTGTGTAGCCATGATGATAGTGGTTCCCATTTCTTTATTAATCGATTCTATAACGTTCATGATTTCTTTCGATGTATCCGGATCTAAATTTCCCGTCGGCTCGTCGCAGACTAAAACCTTCGGTTTATTGACTATGGCCCTTGCGATACAAACTCTTTGCTGTTCACCTCCACTCATCTCGTCTGGAAAACTTCTGAGCTTTTCTTTGAGCCCGACTCTATCAAGAGCTTCGATAACTTTTGGTTTTATTTCGCTTTCTTTATAACCATAACTCTGCAAAACGAAAGCTACATTTTCATAAGCCGTAAGTTTGGGCAAAAGTTTATAATCCTGAAAGACGATACCTATTTTTCTCCGTAACTTATAAACTTTGCTGTTCTTGAGCTTAGCAACGTTTATACCTCCGACATACACATTACCTTTAGTCGGTTTCTCTTCTCTATATAACATCTTAATCAATGTCGACTTACCACAAGCCGTATGTCCTATGACAAAAACGAAGTCTCCCTTTTTTATCTTGAGACTCATATCTGCAATTGCAGTAACGCCATTTTTATATATTTTATATACATCTTGAAGCTCTATAAAACTCAAATTACATCACTCCTTATATTCTAAATTATATCATATGTGCAATATCTTTTAGACTGGTAATAGTTTCATTTTACGCTAAAAGGGTAAAACGTTCATTTTTACACCGCCGTTCACTTCATAACATCTCTTACAAAGTATGAAGGCTTCGGGGTCGATGCTCAAGACGGCGTTTTTAAACATCGCATATTGAGCATTGTGCAGGACGCAAAGTAGTAGTTGACGCCTCTTGTTAAATAGTCCACCTTTAATCTTAATCTCGGTAGCACCAACTTTGATATTGTTCATTATGTATTCCTCGATTTTATCGTTATCATTCGATATGACATACACCATTTTGTTAGTACTGACACCAAAAAGTACAGCATTCATGACTTTGTTCGAAACGAAGATTATGAAAACCGACAACATGACGCTTGGAACACCGAAGACATATATACTCAATAAGATGACTATGATTTGAATCACCAAACTGACTTGAGGCATCGGTTTTTTGAGCTTTTCTGACAACATCAGGGAAAGAAAATCCGTTCCTCCCGTCGAGAAACCGGCTCTGTACACGAATCCGTTCGACAATCCATAGACAATGGAAACGCATATCAACATGAGCATCTGTGACTCGAATTCGAACGCAAAATTTTTGGCCAGAGGAGCCGTTACGTTTAACATCATTATATAAGTAATACAGCCTATTAACTGCTCGATAGTTTCCTTCTTACCCAAAACGATAAAAGACAACACTACTAATACGGCATTACTCACATTTATAAAAACGGTCGTCGACAATCCCGTCATCTCTTCGACAAGGATGGCAAGCCCACTGACGCCTCCGACGACTATGTGATTAGCGACTAAAAATTTATTATAGACAAAAGTTAAAACAAAAGTTCCTACTAATAACGATATAATCCTCGCCACCAGATTACTCTTTTTTATATGTGACAATATCTTTTTCATATTCTCCACCATTATCATTGTATCTTAAAATGGCTATTTTGTAAATAATACCACTTCTAAAATGCTCAAAATTTCAGCTCGATTTCACAGAAAAAGACGAATTTCTTATTTCTTCGTCTTTTGCTCTTTTTTATAATCTTTACACGCTTGGTCTAAAGCTTTTAAAAGTTTGTCTACCTCGGCCATCTTTTCGATACGAGCTCCACTTGCATGGGCGTGACCTCCACCGTGATACTGCGCTGCCACTTCGTTTATGACTGGACCTCTACTTCTGATATTGACTTTATATATCTTTTGCTTTTCATCATATGAGACTAAAGCCCAACAGACTATTTCTTCGATATTGTTAAAGTTATTGACTAAATTCGAAGCTGTCCCAGCATCGACTCCATATTTATCGATGATTTTTTTATCGATTTTTAACGACGCAAACCCATTTGCTGTCACCTTTAAATGTTCGGTTATATAGCATTGAAATCTCACTTCGTTTAGTGGCCTCAAGTATAATCGCGGATATACACTCCTGATATCTATTTTAGAGTTTTTAACGAGAATGCTCATAAGCTCTAAAGTCTTACCGTTAGGACTAGAGAACAAAAACCTATCCGAATCGGCTACGACACCTAAGAAGAGATTTTCTGCTATAGTCTTATTTGCTCTAAAACGAGCACTTATCAAAAACTCAGTAATCATCTCGCAGGCACTCGAAGCGTGTTCATCGACCCATTCGATATCCCCCATTTTATCTTCGAAAGGATGATGATCGATTTTGATGACTTCGGCAAAGCTTTTTATGTCTGGCGCATCGACTCTTGCTATATTTGGACAGTCCAAAACTATTAGAAGAGCACGTGCTAACTTGGATTCATCCACTTTATCTAGTGTTCCATATGACTTAAACTTGGCTACTGGTGCTCCAATCGCATATACTTCTTTCGAAGGATATCTGAGCTTTATCGCATCGCGAAAAGCTATTTGGCTCGCGACGGCATCTGGATCTGGTCCCAAATGTCTCGCCAAATAAATGACATTATATTCTTTAATTCTCCTAGCGATTGCTCTTATTTTAGAGTTCATCACCGCCACCTCTATTCTATTTTATAAGTTCATACGTATCGGTTGCTATCATCAGTTCTTCATTCGTAGGAACTACGTATACGAGTATCTTGGAGTCATCACTGCTGATTTTAGAGAGTTCTGCTCTCACTTCGTTTGCTTCTAAGTCGAGTTTGACTCCGAGACTAGCTACTAGTTCACAGATTCTCTTTCTCGTTACGATACTTCTCTCACCTAAACCTGCTGTGAAAGTGATTACATCTGCTCCACCTAACATGTTGTTATATACTGCGATATAGTTCGCTACGCTTTGACACAACATTTCATTCGCGAGTATGCATCTTTCGTTACCTTCATCCATTCCCTTTTCGATATCGCGCGAATCACTGCTGACTCCACTTATGCCTAAAAGGCCACTTTTTTTGTTCAAATCGTCCAATACTTGTTCACAAGTCTTATTCTCTTTCTTCATGATGAAAGGAATGATACTAGGATCGACATCTCCTGAACGCGTACCCATGACGACACCTGTCAAAGGAGTGAAGCCCATAGTCGTATTTACGACGCGACCTGAGTCTATCGCACACAGACTAGATCCATTTCCGATGTGGCAGTTGATGACCTTCAAATCATCTCTTCCCAGTACTTCGCTGATAGTCTTATTGACAAAGCGATGGCTAGTGCCGTGGAATCCGTATTTTCTTATGCCGTATTTCTCATACCATTCGTAAGGAACGGGATAGAGATACTTCGTCTCATCCATAGTCTGATGAAAAGCTGTATCGAATACTGCGACCTGTGGTGTATTAGGAAGCGCTTCCTTAAAAGCCCTAATGCCCATGATGTTCGCTGGATTGTGTAATGGCGCAAACTCTGCAAACTCTTCACAATCTTTGATGAGCTCGTCATTTATGATGACACTCTTCGAATACTTAGAAGCTCCGTGCACCATTCTGTGGCCGATGCCATCTAAGTCGTCCAAGTTATCGATTACTTTGTTGGATATGAGTTCTTCGATTAAGTATTTAACCGCGACTGAATGATCTCTCAAATCGACTTCTCTTTTTACTTTCTCGCCGTTTACCTTAACCGAATAAAAACTATTTCCGATTCCGATTTTCTCGAAATTACCACTTATCAATTCTTTGTTCTCAGGTACTTCAAATAGAGCAAATTTCAAAGATGAACTACCCGCATTAACTGTCAATATTTTCATTTTTCCACCTCTACTAATAATTATACAAAAAGCCACTTAGATTTTCAAGAAATTAACAAAAGAAAAAGATATCTACACATCACATTTGTAAATATCTATTGTTTAAAGTAAATAATTCCTAAATCTAATAACATCATCGAAACCAAAGAAAGTCTTCGATAATAACCTAAATCTTTATATACTCTCTCTTCTTTGTCGAATATTTTAAGTGATATCTTTTTAAAATCGTTTAAATTGAACTCCTTAATACCAAAGCCCAAGAGATTTTTTCCCATCGTCTCGGCCGCTTTAAGCAAAGTGTTCTCGTCTATATTTTTTATATCGAAATGATACTTTTTTATAATGCTCTTCTGATTTTTTGTTTCATTTGGAACTGGCACATCGTAATTGGATATTATATAGCATTCGATATTAGGATAACTGAGAAGTAATAGACCGTGCATCTCTCCATCTGAGCTTTCTTGTGAATTGTCAAACCTTTTAATCGCCGTTCTTACTTCTTTTTCTGGATTAGAATCATAGTCTCTATCCCAAACATAATATATGGGAACATTTTTAATATCGATGCCATAATTCATATATATATAATGTTAAATATTTCATCTAAATAAAGCGAACTTTCATTTAGTAAAGAAATGTTCGAATTTTCATGATTGATGACAATGAATCTCGATGTCTCATTTCCTCTTGCTTTATACTCGTCGAAGACGTTAAATTTATCTTTAGTTCTCCTCTTCTCCACATATCTATATCCTAAAACTTTATGGAATATTTGGTTAAATAAATCCATTTCTGTCTTTGCCCCTTCAACTATGATTAAAACAGTTCCTACACTTTTCTTCTTGTTAATCTTTAAATATTTTGTTATATCTTGGCATTCCATCAAAAACTCCGTTCAAGTACATTTTTTCTATATTTT
>CAZXXI010000001.1:0-37194 GCA_964644815.1 uncultured Muribaculaceae bacterium | reverse complement strand
AAAAAGCCATATGACAAAGTCAATATCAATAAGACTACTCCTACGGATAATGTTACTTTTAAAGATTGTTTAGATTTATTCGTCGTTTTTTCTTGTTCCATTATATCATATCCCTACTATAACTCAGTATACCATAATATATCTAGAATGTGTATATTTTATTTTTTTCAAAAGCATAATTTAACAAAATAGCGTATATATATTCGTCAACAAGAGATATAAAATAAAATATATAGCGACTTTTACAATGTATATGAAAGTCGTGGGCTGTATTTTTTTGTCGATATATTTATTCAGCTTAAATAGACCATATAATACCGCCAGATTAAAGAGGTATCTTGCGTCGAAAAAAGATAAGATGAGAAAATATATTAAAATGGGTTTAAAATCTGTAAGATAAGGAATTCCTAATATTATCAAGTGCGTTCGATAAGAACTGAAGGTATAAGCTAGGAAATCGAGAATTATCAGAAGATATATCATTTGGCCTCTACTATGAGATAGTTTAAGTTATCGAAGTCGACGGAGGGAGTCACGTATACTGTCTTTTCGATACCGTTGTTGTCTATCCTTTTAACAGTTCCTACCAATATGTTTTTGTCGATTTCTTGGAGTCCACTCGTGTAGACTTTTGTGCCCTCTTCGACCGTTTTATAGTTATCGATGTTATGGATGACGAGTTCGCCGTTTTTCTTGTCGTATTCGCTCAACATTCCGAAGTTATCCCCTACTCTGACGCTTATCTTATTGGAACCCGTTAAAAGAGCAACTTTCGCGGTGTATTTGTTTGCCTCTTTAATCGTACCGACAAGGCCTCCTTCGTTGATGACAGCGTCGCCGACGGAGACTTTTTTGTCCGTGGAGATGATGAGATAGTCGTAGAAATCGTAGATGTTGCGAAGAGAAATTTTCGCTAACACATTGGCAGAGTTAGAAAATATGTCCAGGTTCTGAAGAGATTTTTCATATTCGGATACGGCAATTTCGAGAGCTTGAATCTTTTTTTCATATGTCTCTTTGAATAAATCTTCTCTATTATCTTTGCGAAATATAGTGGCAAAGTTGCCTAGAGCTATCACGATGGCATTGTGCAAAATCAGAAATGCGAAGAGAGTCAATATGACGCCGATAAAGGGTTTAGTTTTCTTCATAATGGATTCTTCCTTTCTCGATATAACTGTAATAATCATGAGGATTCACGATTAAGTGGTCTAAGACGTGAATGCCGATGATTTCTCCGGCTTCGATTATAGTCGCGGTAGCGTCGTCATCGGCCTTGCTAGGGTCTAGGACTTCGCTCGGGTGATTATGCATCAAGACGATACTAGATGCACTTTCTAGAAGTGCCAGTTTGAATATTTCGCGCGGATGGACGACTGACGAATCGAGAGTACCTTTAAAAATAATTTTATGTGTGATGTACTGTTTTTGAGTGTCTAAGTAGATGACGAGAAAATTTTCCTGTTTTTCATGAGCGATGTATTTGCCGAAGTATTTATATACGTCATATGAATTTTTCAGTTGGAGCTTCTTTTGAATAGGATTTTCTTCAAAAACTCGGCGCCCTAGTTCGAGTGCGGCGAGCAATGTTACTGCTTTGACTGCTCCGAGTCCCTTTATATCTTGGAGTTTTTGGGTTGTAATCAGCCTCAAATTTTGGACGGTTCCATAAGTCGTAAGGACATTGCGTGCGAGTTCTTTGACCGATTTTCCTTTTGTTCCCGTACGCAATAAAACGGCGAGCAGTTCGTCGTTGGATAGACTCTCCGCGCCGTAGTGTAACAATCTTTCGCGGGGCATGTCTTCTTTAGTTATTTCATCTTTTAATGTGGACATCTAAATCACTTCCTTATATCTATTCAGTATTTCTTCGTTGATAGAAAGTTTGCTCTCCTCATTCGTCTTGATCATCAGGCGTTCATATTCCTTCAGTTCAGAAGCTAATTCGTCTTTGAGACGAATATCCTTTAAGTAATAGCTGATGCCCTTTTTAGAAAGGTAATCGGTCATAAACTCTATATTTTCGTCCCTATTTAGAACTGAATAATAGATGCGATATATATCGTCATCTAAAACGACTACTCCACCTAGTTTATCTTTTAACTCTTCAGCAGTATTCTTGTCTTTAAAGACGCCTATCTGTATTGCAACGGCATTGTAGGAAATGTCGTCGAGCGTTCGGCTTTCGACTTCTTTAAAGAGGAAAAACGCACAGAGACAGCCCGTCAATACTGCAAAAATTACTGGTCTTAATTTTTTCATATCATCACCTAGTGTAATGATACTATAAGGCGAGCAAACTTTTTGTCGAAATAAAGACCCCTCTACTTATTATTATACCGGATAGATTTGATTTTTCTCATCATTTAGAGATTAAATCTTGATTTTTTACGATGTAGAGATTGCAGCCCTTATAAAAACAGTAGAAGACGTCGCTCGGCAAGAGGTTTTTATTATATAGTTGAGTTTTGAGCCAAAGTTTCGATTTTCCTAATAGTTTGAGAGTGCTATATTGAATTTGACCATCGACGATGAGTGGAAGTGGTACGTTTTTGTCGAAGAGTTTTTTTTCGAAAATCGAAAGTTTGCCGTTAGGTTCCAGTAAAGCATATTCGATGGATTCTAAGCTTTTGATGCTCTTTTGGCGCAGTTCGAATAGTAAATCGTCCATCGTATAGCGCTGGCGGACCATTTCTTTGAAGTTCACTTTGCCCTTTTCGATGATGACTGACGGTTTACCACCAAAAATCGTCCTGATTTTTTTGGATTTTAAAGCTAGTCTCGCTAGAACAATCTCTAAGGCTACCAAAAGAGCGATGGGAATGATTGTCATGAAAATAGAATCCTCTAGGTTTTCGATGCTAATAGCGACGAGTTCGGCAATCAGAATCGATACGATGAGGTCGACGACACCAAGCTGAGCGATTTCGCGTTTACCCATGATGCGATACATCGCCATGACGAAGAAGTAAAAAAACGTAGTTCTAAATAATACCATAAAAAAATCTTCCATAATTATCACCATCAATATTATGGAAGATTTGATAAGTTTTTAATCACTTTTTCTTCGTTTTAAAGATATTACACGTCCAACTGAAAATATATATGATGAACGAACTCATGATGGATATAGAGAACATGACGATATAAGTCGTAAATAGATGATTCGTTATGATGAAGAAAAGGATGATTCCTACTAAGACGAGAACGCTTTCGATCATCAGAAGTTTGTTTTTAATCTTTTTACAGTCCGCAGCGAGCGATTGGAAGAAATCTATCGTCAAATATAAATATATGGCTGGGAATAGAATCTTCAGCACGGTTTCGTTTTCGTGTTGTAAAAATAGTATGAATACTATGAACAGGAAAACCTCTTTCATGTTTATCGATGAAAAGAAATTTTTGTTCATATTTTTGAAATACTTTTCTTTGTTTAAATCGTGTTTTTCGATGACACCTATTCTATAGAGCATTATCTCCACGAAATAGATTATCCACGGTATAAACGTCGCTAGTTTAATCAGTTTATCATAATTCATCTTGCCACCCCATTCAAACTAAAACTTTTTGCTTCGGTTATTTCGACGTCGACGATATTGCCTATCAGGGAAGTATCACCATCTATATTGACGAGTTTCATCGTCTCCGTATAACCGCATACTTTGTTTTCTCCTTTTTCGCTTGTGCCCGTTACAAGTACTTTGACCGTCTTGCCGACATATTTTTGATTGGCACGGTTGCTATAGTCGTTGACGAGTTCGTTAAGTCTTCGCAAGCGTTCTTCTTTTTCTTTTATTTCAGTAGTATCCTCTAATCTCTCCGCTGGGGTACCCACTCTCTTCGAGAAGATAAATGTAAATGCGTTGTCATATTGACATTCATTTACAACAGCGAGAGTCTCTTGGAAATCTTCTTCTGTCTCACCTGGAAAGCCGACGATGATATCGGTCGTGATAGCTACGTTTGGTACTCTTGCTTTTATTTTGGAGTATAAGTCCAAATACTCTTCTTTGGTATAGCGCCTACCCATGAGTTTGAGTATGCGCGAAGAGCCACTCTGTAAAGGTAGGTGTACATAAGGCATGACGTTGTCGCGTTCGGCTAGCACATCTATCAGTTCATCAGTGAAGTCCCAAGGGTGGCTCGTCACGAATCTGATGCGCGGGATACCAGTGTCGCTCACTTTTCTCAAGAGTTCGGCAAAGCTAATTTCACCTTCCAAGTCTTTGCCATAAGCATTGACGTTTTGACCGAGAAGCGTAACCTCTTTATAGCCCTCCTCGATGAGTTCTCCGATTTCTTTCAAGATTTTATCCGACTTTCGGCTTCTCTGTTTACCGCGCGTATAAGGTACGATACAATATGTACAAAACTTGTCGCAGCCATACATTATATTGACCCAAGCTTCTATTTTAGAGTCGCGCGTATAGTGCAAGTTTTCATAGACGTTGCCCTCGATTGACTCGACTTCGATGTTCGTCCTCGCCATTTTATTCAAAAGAAGATTGGGAAGTTCGTGCATATTGTGCGTACCGAAGACCAAGTCGACATATTTATGGTGAGTGAGAATCTCTTCGCAGACGCTGGGTTCTTGGGCCATGCAGCCGCATATACAAATTATCTTAGCAGGATTCAACTCTTTCGCGTGTTTACACCGACCCAAAAAGCCAAATACTTTGTCGTGGGCATTTTCGCGAATAGCACACGTATTTAAGATGACCAAGTCGGCGATTTCCATTTTATCTACTTCATTGAATCCGATTCCTTCGACTAAATTTTTGATGAGTTCGGAATCGTGGACGTTCATCTGGCAACCATATGTCTTTAAAAAATACGTCTTCCCTTTGAATAGAGAAGTGTCTCTTATGATGTCGGCATCGATGTACTCTACTCTTTGGGTGCTCCTCTTTTGAGCATCCTTTAAATTTGGTAAATTCATGAGTATAACACCCCTAACTAATGAGATTATAGCAAATATTCGACGAAATGTAAATTAGATTAAACCTCTAGTTACGCCTATCTTTGGCGACTAATTCCATGCTCGTCGTCAAGAATTTGATGCGCTCGATAATTCTGCGCGCTTTTACTTTGTCGACTGAGTTTTTAGTTACACTCAGATTGGCTTCTAGGTCGTCTATGGTCAAATTCGAAGTGAAGAATGTCGGGAGAGCTGCATCCATGCGATATTGTAAAATAGTGCCGAGGATTTCATCGCGCGACCAGGCAGTGACCGACTCTGCACCGATGTCATCCAAAAAGAGAATGCTGGCCTTCTTAATCTTTTCGATGCGCGTAGCGAAGTCGGTGTCGAAGGACGACTTTAGACTTAAGAGCAACTGGGGGTAATAAGCGACTAAGACGTCGACGTGCTTTTTAGAAAGCTCATTTAGCATGGCACATATCAGGTATGTCTTACCAGAGCCGAAAGAACCGTGGAGATATAAGCCCTTTTGGTGAGGATTATCGGTATATGTGTCGTAAAAGTTTTTGAGCCATCTGATGATGGGAACGCGCAGCTCGTCGTCCATGAAGATATCTTTCATGCTTGCCCTTTTGAGCTTTTCTGGCATTTCAAAAAAGTCGCAGGTTCCGTTTTCGAGCGCGATAAGTTCTTTTTTATATTTACAGGCGACATAGTTGAATGAGAGTTTCCCCTCTTGTACGCTCGGATAATAGACGAAGCCCTTTACTCTATTTTTACAAAATTTGAGTCCAGGACAGTTTTTGCAATTCGTAAGCTCCTCTTGAGAAGTCTCGAGCTTGCTCGTATGTTTCATCAATTTGTCGCCACTTAGTCCAGTCGATTCTGCTACGTAGCGGAAATTAGGATTTTGAAGAGCTCTTTCATAGTTTTCTTTTAATGAATCATAATCGCACGCTTTAAAATATTTACTATCCATAACTATTTAAACTCCTTTAACATGTTTTCGAGTTCCTGTTTGTCGGCATCACTAATCGGTTTTACCTCTTGTTTTTCGTTAAACCAAATAGGAGTCTCGACTTCGACGACTTTTTTCTTTTCTTTGGTGAAGACCTTTTTATTCTTTTTATGTTCTTTCTCTGCTGTGCGCATAGCTTCGTCGGCCGTCTGGATGTCGAGTCTCTTCCACTGACCGGCGATGGTATCGACATAAGCTTGGGTGAGTTTATTGTTGTTGCTCTTCAAAACGTAATCGATTAAGACGTTGATGACGCTCGGTTTAAAATCCAAGTCGACGGCGAGATGTTCTAGAAGTTTTAGGTCGCGAGCCGTCGGTTCCGTACCGTGAGATTTACTGCGCAGAAAATCGTAAGGAGTCGTATTTTCGAAGATATAGAGCATCTTGCCACGGTTGGACATGTCGCCAGTAGGTGCCTTGAGATGTTCGGGCTGAGTACGATAAATGAGTGTCGGAAGAGAACCGGAGTTGTTATACTGATAATATTTGCGAGCGTTCAATTGGAGTGTCTCCTTGTCGATGACGCCGTTTTCGTTGATGACCATGCGTAGGAGTTCACACATCTTGAGAGTGTCCAAGTTATAGATGAAAGCGAGCGAATTTATCAATTTACGAGTTCGTTTGTTGAAGGCTTTTTCACTTATCAAATCTTTAGGTAAAGAGCTGATGAGAAGAGCAAAGTCGATGATTTCGTCGCTCATATTTGCACCTATGCTCTCTTGGTCGACGGTATCTTCAGCATTCGGAAGACTGATAGCACTTATCGCTTTGAAATTGGTATCGATAGTCGTCGTGAGCTCCTCGTAATCTTTAGGAATGGAGGCCGGTTTTTTATAGTATTTCATCAGGCTTTCGTATTCGATACTGCCAATGTTATTGTAGAGGATGACGCTGAAGATGGGATGATTAAAAAATTCGTAGGGAGTAAGGGGACTATATATTTCGTAATAGTAATCGTTTACCTCGCCCTCTTTATAGTAAGTTCTCAATAGGCCTACGGATTCTAAAGAGCGTCTCGCGTTAGTAACGGGCGCAAGACCTAGCTTTAACGTGGCCATCAGATGGTGATGGTTATATTTTGTGTCTTGTGACGCTGTCTCTAAATCTTGCCAGAGAGTAAAATATAGACTAACTGCCTCTACTCCTATTATCGGTTCGTAAAGGCTGATAATGGTCTTCCTTTCGTATTCGGTGAGAATGGATCTATTGATGACGGTATAAGTGTCTGCAGGTAAAATCGTTTTTGGTTCCATATTTCTTCACCACCTATATCCATTTTATATTATTAGACTAAAAAAGACAATAATAAAACTCTCCGGAGAGAGCAAAAATGGTCACATTTTTTGTATCTTGTCAGTAGAGATGATGGACTCCTCTTTAAAGATGTCTATAGAGTCGACGATGCGGTTGTTATTTGCAAAGATTTCTATTATGTGTTCACCCAAGTTATCGACTATGGAGAGTTCGCTGGGGTCGTAGAAGATAGCTTTTAATTTTTTCGGTTTCGAGTCTAAACCGGGATAAGTATCACATATAATCAATCCGACAGCGAAGCCGGCTTGTTTAATGGCATCGACGACGTCTTTTAAGTAAGTCGCTTGTTCAAACGTGATGTAAGCTGGCGAACAGATGTAAGCGGTGTCCTCTTCGAATTCGTCGATAGAAGATATGACATAATCTATCGCAAGGATATAAAAATCTTTGAATTCATAAGGGCTGTGTGGGTATACTTCGTTAAAAACTCGTTTTAACATCTCGCAATGATATTTAGTTTTGAGTTTATCGGGAATTATGTTTAATACCTGTTTAGGAGTTATAACTGTAGCGGCGATAAGGCGACCATCGTGGCCATATTTATCCGGTATGTTGCGATTTAAGATGTCGCTGAAGTCGATGTATCGTATTTCTCTTTTCATGTTTGTTGGCCCTCTTCTCGAAGTTTATTTTATAACAATTGTCTTTCTATAGCAATAGAAAAACGACTAATCGTCGTTTTATTTAGCCTCTTCTTGGGCACGGGTTTCTCTGATGACTGTAATCTTGATGGTACCCGGATATTGCATCTCGCTTTCGATTTTTTCTTTTAAGTCGCGAGCAATCTTATAACTCTTCAAGTCGTCGACTTCGTCCGGTTTAACCATGACGCGCAGTTCGCGGCCGGCCTGTAGAGCGAAAGCTTTATCTACTCCTTCGATTTCTTTGCCAAAAGATTCTAGCGTTTCGAGTCTTTGAATGTAGTTTTCGAATGAGTCGTTGCGAGCTCCCGGTCTTGCTGCACTTAAAGTGTCCGCTATTTGAACTAGCCAAGATATAGTACTCGTCGGTTCGGCATCGCCGTGGTGAGACATGATAGCGTTTAAGACAGTTTCGTTTTCGTGAAATTTCTTAGCTATGTTGGCTCCGATTTCGACGTGACTACCCTCTATTTCGAAGTCGATGGATTTACCGATATCGTGCAATAGTCCAGCTCTTTTGGCAAGAAGGACGTTTTCGCCTAGTTCACTCGCCATGAGCCCTGTCAAACGGGCAACCTCGATAGAGTGTTGCAAAGCATTTTGACCATAACTGGTTCTGAAGTGCAGTTTTCCGATGAGAGTGACGAGTTCGGGGTCGAACTTCGTAAGACCCAACTCTTGAATAGTTTCGTTACCATACTCCATCACTTTAGCGCGCATATCTTTACATACTTTGTCGTAAACTTCTTCGATGCGAGCTGGATGGATGCGACCATCTTTGATGAGCGTTTCGATAGTAATTCTAGCGATTTCTCTTCGATAAGGGTCGAATGACGAAATGACGATTATCTCCGGTGTATCGTCGATTATCAAATCGACTCCCGTCACCGCTTCGATAGTCCTTATATTGCGGCCCTCGCGACCAATCAGGCGCCCTTTCATATCGTCAGATGGAAGGGTGATAGTCGATACGGTCTGTTCTGTTGCGACGTCGTTTGAGTACTTTTGCATCGATTCTACCAATATACTCTTAGCTTTTTTATCAGCTTCTAATTTGGCTTCTTGTTCTCTTTCTTTGATAATAGAAGAGATTTCTTTGGTCATAGCAGCTTCGACTCTCTCTAAGATGAGGTCTCGCGCCTTTTCCTTAGAAAATTTGGAAATGCTCTCTAATTTTTCCATTTCACTTTTTAATAGCTCATCCATTTTTGCTTCTTTTTCTTGGATTTTGCTCTGCATTAAAGTTAAATTGTTATTGCGCTCTTCTAAAACGTTGTCTCTATTTTGAAGAAGTTCTTCTCTTTTATCTAACGATTTTTCTCTCTCTAAAAGTCGCGATTCGTTAGATAAGAGTTCACTTTTTCTCTCTTTGATTTCTCTATCCGTTTCTAACTTTAATTTATGAGATTCTTCTTTCAATTCGAGAAGAGTATCTCTTTTGTGCTTGTCGGCTTCTTTTTTAGCGTCCACTAAAATCTTTTCAGCTTTTTTGCCTGCTCCATAACCCGTTATAGTTACGATTACGAAAGTGACGATGATGCCGACTATTAATCCAACAACGAGAAACAATATGGTTGTTACATTGATGTCCATATATTCCTCTACTTTCTATGTATTTATAGATAACTATCCGTATCTACAATTCAATTATAATTTATTTTAGAGCATAAATCAAGACTTAGAAAAAAGTGGTTCGATTGTAAACCACTTTACATGCTAATATTTTGGGATGTTTCGAAAACGATAGTCGGCTCTTCGTCCAATTCGCAGTCCTTTACCATTTGATTAGTAACGATATGGTCTATCACCTCTGCGAGGTCGTCTGATTCGAATAACATATAGCCGATATCTCCCCGATTGGTCGATGGGTCATACTCTCTTATGCCGGTGGTAGTTACTACGTCGTACTCGTCGAAAAGAGCTTTTAGATTTTTCAATTCCTCGAATTGAGAGGGTGTGATGGTGGCCGGTATGCCGATGATAGCCTCTACTCCATAGGCATTTACGACATAGCGAACTTCGATATAGCGAGCAGCAAAATACTCCAATTTTTCTTTCAATTCTTCGGCTGGAATGTCGTTTAAAAGTCTCTTTAAAATTTCAAAAATTATGTCGGGGTGGTAGTTTAGGCGGCTGTCGGTGGGAGTTGCATCTATCCTTTGGCGAGAGGTGATAATCGATATGCCGATGTCATCAGATGAGCCTAGCGTGCGCGCCCGAAAAGGATCAAAAAACTCGGTATAGTCGATAGTTTTAAGTTCTTTAGAAACGGGTATTTGCAGGATATTTTTGACTGTTCGCACAAAAATAGAAAGTTTTTTAGCTATCTGTTCTCTAGCTTCTTCTGGTAAAACGCCCATATTCGTTTCTATTTCGTCCAATATTTCGAGTACATTTTTATAAGTAAAAGATTGGACGTTTTTCTTAAGAGCTTCTCGAAAATTTGGCTTTGCTAAACCAATGGCGCGGTCGATGGCAAAGAGATTGTGAGAACGTACTCCTTCGAAGTGAGGGTCGATTTCGCTTAAAATCTCTGCTATTTTATCCGATCCGTATTCTAATGCGAGGACATCGGTGAGGCTTTCGCTCAATATGTAGTCCAATTCTTTTTCTGTCGTAATTTTGTTCATAATCGTTATTTTTATCCTTTCTTGGGCGTGGCTTCTTTTCTTTCTCCATCGAAAGAAAAAGCAAATATTTGTTTAGGCAGTTCGTAGTCGGTTATGCTATCACTCGTCTTTAAAAAGGTAAGCGCTTCTATTAAGTGCTTCGAGTAATAAACCGTATCATAATACTGTCCAATGTCTGTTTTTGGATTATAGGCAGATACGTATACGTTAGTCTCGACGTTTAGACTTTTTAGCTTATCATCGAGATTTTGTAATGCTTCGTACTGATAAAGAGTAATCATTTGCGGTATGAAAATGAATGCACTTTTTTCGGGTGGGTCCATCACGTATCGAACCTCTATAAATCTTTTCCTCTCTTCTTCGGCGAGGTCGTCGAGTGGCTTCGAAAGTTTAACTGCATGGAGGTCCATATCGAAACCGTATAATCTTTTTAGAATCTCGATGAGAATTAAGGCGTGGTGATTTACGCGCGTATCCTTTGCTAGGGCGTGCACTTCGAAATGCGGCCCAAATAGAGACATGGCGATGTCATCATGACGAGGGCAAAGCTTCGTTTTGGAAAAAAACTCTTCTATCTCGAGCTGTTCGATAGAATAATCGACCGGGATGGATAGGACATTCTTTATATTTTCGATTATTCCGGAAAGGTCGAGGTACTCGATTTCTGTGTCGACCAAAAGTTTTATTAATGATATTATCTCTTGCCTATAGAGGCTAGAAAACTTAGTTATCAAAACGGATTTTTCTTTATCGTTTAGTGTGGATGTATTTTTAGAAGTGAGAAAACGGTCAAAAACCGCTGTATAGGATGAGTCGAGTTCGAGACTATCGCATAAGAAAGAGGCGACTAATGAAATCTCTCTATCTCTTAGCTTATCTAAAACCATGTCTACATCTCGACGTTCGTATATATTTCAGATACGTCTTCGATATCGTCTAGCATCTTATACAATTTGTTGAACACTTCTAAATCTTCGCCCTCTAGAGTAATCTTCTCTTTAGGGTACATCCCTATTTCATCTATTTCGAGCTCTACGCCTGGAAAGAGTTCTTCGATGACATCCTTGACGCGCGAAGAATCTTTAGCTTCAGCACTGACGACGAGGATGCCGTCTTCGTTTTCTAAATCTCTTATTTCGATACCGGCATCTAAAAGAGCTTCGAATAGCTCGGTCTCTTTATCGCTTTTGATGCCGATTATAGCTAAGTGGTCGTAGTTATAGGATACGCTGTTGGAGACTCCTAAACTTTTATGGACTTTGTTGAAGGCGGCGCGCACTTCACCTACCGTTCTGTTGACGTTGTCGGTAAGCGTCTTTATTATGAGCGTGCTAGCACCTGGTCCGAAGCCCTCATAAATTACTTCTTTATAATCTTCCTGACCGGCACCTTTAGCTTTAGCGATGGCTCTATCGATGAGGTCATTAGGAACCTGTTGCTTTTTGGCTTTGGCTACCACTCTTTTGAGCTCGACATTGCTCTCTATTTCGGGCACACCTCTTTTACACGCCAAATAAATCTCTTTAGCGAATGTCGTATATATCTTTCCGCGAGCTGCTCCATTTTTCTGAATGCTCGCCTTTCTAACTTCAAATGCTCTTCCCATGGGAATCACTTCCTTTTCTTATTTTAATAATTATATAATCAAATGAGGTAATTTACAACCCCTCCTCTTGATGGTGAAGAAAGTTGTCAGTGGCGACTTATTTCGAGATGAAAGTTTTTCTCTATAAATTCTCGATTATCTCTAAACTCATCCATAGAAATGCCAATGCTCATTAAGTACGCTTCGAGATTCCCTTGACGACTGTGCTTTAAGACTTGTTTTTTAAATTGCCCGAGCGTCAGTATCATCTTTTTGCGTGTGAGCATTCTCTTCTTATATTCTTCGAGGGTGATAAGTTTTTCATCTTCTTTGGCGTTATTCGGTTTTCTATATTCCTCTTTTTTAAGAGCGAGTTCTTCTTCGGTCAATAGGTCATATATTTTTAGTGCTTCTTTCTTGCGCATTTCATCGTCGTAATAGTTTTTGGATATGATAGATAATCCTAAAAGGACGGTAGACATATAAGTACTCGCTATGAGGGACAAAAGAGTGCTACCCTGTATAGGTATAGAATAGACTCGTACGGGATTTAAGTCCATGCTAGTCAATAGACAAGTAACTTTGACGAATAAGAAAGAACCTATTGACCAAGGTCCAAAATATTTGATGCCATCAAAAAGTGAAGGCAAGCCGTTTGGACTCTTTTTTAAATCTTCTGCATTGTTTGTGCGTTCTTTTTCTAAAAAACCGATAGTCTTTTTTACCGTACTTCGGTATTGTGCGTTTTCCATGAATAACCTGCTTTCTATTACTAGTATTTCTAAAGCCCAAGTCTGTTTCTGGCTTCTTCAAGCGATAAACTCATATTAGTTGCTAAGGAAGCCGGCGTTTTAAATAAATACTTACTCGCCAAGTAGATATCGATTTCTTTTTTTGAATAAGAACTCAATACTAATCGGTCTCTTTCGTTTAAGTGGGCTTTGATGTAAGCCAGTTCCATACTTATGTCGAGTTCTCTGTACGTTAAATTGGTATACTCGCGCGTATCGTCCATACCGAAGATTCCACTCTTTAAACCGATAATATGCGCCATTTCGCCACGAGTTTTCAATAGTAACGGCAACAAAAAGTCATGTATTTTCTTAATCTTTTGAGGCGGTATTTTAATACAATCGGATATATCTTTTAAAGTATGTCTATGTTCACCATAGAGCCCTATAGAAAGAGCTACTATCGTCCTAGCGATAGGATTCAATAGCGATAATTTTTTCTCAAGCTCAAAACCGTCTACTCCATCTAATTCGAAAACCAGAGCTTGGGATAGCCCTATTCGTTTGGCCTCCTTTAAATCGATATACTGGGTCAAATAATAAAATTTCTTCTCGCGCACTACGTTGTTTTCTTTGGAACTGATAATCTTCAATGAATCTTCGAGAGGAATGTGTAATATTTGGTCGATTTCATCTGTCGTGTTAGGAGATATTTGCATCTCTTTTTGCAAAGTTGAACGGATTTTAGTCGGATTGCGGTGTTCTTCGATGACAAGTCGCAAAGCGGGGTCTGATAACATGTAGAGTTTATAGCCGATAGCAGGGTCTTTTATGAGATTTATAGCACTTGGGAATCTCTGTAAATAAATTGCGGCAAAGTGTGGAAAAGGCAATTTGACGATGGCGGCTAAGGGCGAGTTTATCTCGTCTTGCAAATCTCTTTCGACAGCAGCTTTTTCGATGGATGTCAAAACTAGACACTTCTCTCTCCATTCCGTTATGCCGTAATCTCTATACATAGTTATACTTTCTTCCATTATTGCATCTCCTTTTCATATTTTTTCTTCAATTCTTCATCGTCTACGTTAAACTTTTGAGCAAAGCGACTTGGCGTCGCGAATAGATAGTTAGCTAAACTCAAATTGCTAATCTCAAGGGTAGATAGGAAAAGATATCTTCTTTCAGTCAATTCTCTACTCTGCATTAAGTTTTTGGGCTTTTTGACGATTAAATCCTTGATGTCACAGTCTTTAACTAAAGCGAGTTTTGCGCGCAGATTATCGATGGACAAGCCCAAAAGAGCAGGAAATCCGACGACTAATCTTTTAATCTCTTCACTATTATAATTGAACTCTTGCAAAAGTGCTATTTTTCTTTGGACGTTCTTTGGTGTCAGATTCATAACTCCTGGGAAAGACTTTACGACGAGAGCCACTTCTTTATTTTTCAATCCTAGCGCTGAGAGAACGGCTATTTTAGCAGATAGATTTTCTTCGGTTAAACCTAGAGTGCTGGGATTTTTTATGACCAAAGTCATGGCCTCTTTTTTAGCGAGCCCAAGGCTTATAATGAACTTCATTCTAGCTAGAATTGTCTCGGGTGCCAAAGTGAAAATTTGGGGGTATTTCCTACAGAGGGCAAATATTTCTTCTCTTTTGAAGCCATAGGCAACATATGTTTTTATTTTTCCTTCTATATTAGCTATACTGAAAGTGATGAGTCGACTCCTAGTAGAGTAGATTTTTATTACTTCTTTGGTCGTCAAGCCGTTATCTAAAAAATATTGCAAACGCTTTTCTAATAAATCTTTTGTTATCTGATAGATAGCTATGCAAGTCGTTAGAATCGTACATATTTGTCTTTTTTGGAAACCGAAATCTTTTAAATAGGTGACGTTTTCTTCGAGATGGCTAAGTACAGTCTCGTGTTTATGATAGTTCAGTCTTAAACACTTTAGTACGTAATCTATTTTATCGTCGGTCAGTCCGCATTCTTTGAGATATGTTTTAAGCACGATTAAATCATCCCCTTTTTTTGTCGCAGATATACTACCACAAAAAAGAGAAAAAAGCGAGTTTTTTCTCCATTATTCGTCTTTTTCATTAGATTTCGCTTTTTTAGCTTCTTTTTCAGCTATTTCGTAGTGAGCGCGAATCTTATCTTCGATTTCGCGAGCAGTCACCGGATTTTCTTTCAAGTATATTTTAGCGTTTTCTTTACCTTGCCCGATTTTCTCACCATTATAGGCATACCAAGCACCCGATTTTTCGATGATGTCGATGTCGGTTCCGATGTCCAAAAGTTCGCCCTCTTTGGAGACGCCTTCGCCGTACATTATGTCGACTTCGATGCTTCTAAAAGGTGGTGCTACTTTGTTTTTGACTACTTTAACTTTGGTCTTATTACCGATTATTTGGTCGCCATTTTTAATAGCTTCGCCCTTTCTAATGTCGAGGCGGACAGAAGCATAGAATTTGAGTGCGCGTCCACCGGGAGTAGTCTCCGGATTTCCGAACATGACGCCGACTTTTTCGCGCAGCTGGTTGATAAATATGGCAGTCGTCGAAGTTTTGTTGATAGTGCCAGAGAGTTTGCGCAGCGCTTGGCTCATGAGGCGAGCTTGCAATCCGACGTGGGAATCGCCCATCTCGCCCTCTATTTCAGCTTTAGGTACCAAAGCGGCGACGGAATCGATGACTATCAAGTTGACAGCTTCGCTCTTGACAAGAGCGTCGACGATTTCTAAGGCTTGCTCTCCTGTATCCGGCTGGCTCAATAGCAATTCGTCGATATTTACTCCCAAATTTTTACTATAGATGGGGTCCAATGCGTGTTCGGCATCGATGAATGCACAGCGGCCACCTCTTTTTTGGCATTCGGCTATCGCCTCTAGGGCAAAGGTCGTCTTACCACTCGATTCCGGTCCAAATATTTCGATGATGCGTCCTTTTGGATAACCTCCGACACCTAAAGCTATGTCGAGTCCTAAAGACCCAGTAGGCGTCGCTTCTACTTGGATGTGCTCTTCACTTCCAAGTTTCATAATGGCCCCTTTACCGAACTGTTTTTCGATTTGGGCCATGACTTCTTCTAAAGCTTTATCTTTATTTTTATTAGCTGTAGTCGTTTCTTTTTTCATACGTTTTACCTCCTATACGATTAATTGTAAACTACGAATTTTGGTTTGTCAAATTTTTTCCTCCTAATAGATCCCTCTACTTATTATTATACCGGACAGATTGGATTTTTCTCATCAAAAATGAACAAAAGAGGAAAAAAGTAGACAGAAGTTACTTTTCATTTTCTCATTTTATATGGCATTTTGTAACTCAAAATGATATAATCGAGGTGGTGAATAATTATGAAAACTACTATTTCAATCATTTTGGGAAGACTGGTGACGTGGGCCAGTAAGGTATTAAAGCCCGTTTTGAAAAAGGACGGTTCGGTGTTCCCGGGCAAAGTGGCGTTGGATATCGATAAGAAAGTACTTCACAACATCAAATATCCTTCGCAGGTCGTCGTCGTCACCGGATCAAGTGGTAAGGGCTCGACCGTTGCGATGATTGCGCACATCTTGGAGAAAAATGGCAAAAAGGTCGTCTGGAATAAAAACGGAAGCAACATCAAAAATGCCGTCGCTTCGCTCGTCATCAACAATGCAAATCCGTTTACTCACAAATTGAAAGCCGATGTGTTATTGTTGGAGATGGACGAGCGCCACATCAAAGATCTGTTCAAACCGGGCACGATAACGCATTTTGCTATAACCAATGTCACGAGAGATCAACCGGCCCGCAATGTGCATCCCCTCTTCATATATGATAAAATCATGGAGAGTACCGACGAAAAGATGCGTCTAATCCTGAATGTCGACGACCCACTTTTAAATAGGGCTCGCTATTCGCACAGCGGTGAGGTGACGACTTTCGGCGTAGCAAAGACGAAATACGACGAAGAAATGATAGAATATCCGGTCGACTTCGCTTACTGTCCGAGCTGTCACTCGAAGTTAGAATACGAGACATATCACTATGGCCACTTGGGAATCTATAAGTGTCCGGTGTGCTCTTTTGGAAGAGGAGAACCGGATTATGAAGCGACGGAAGTCGACTTCAAGAAAAAGACTTTCTCAATCCAAGGTAAAAAGTTAAAGTTGAACAAGGGAGTTTTCTTCGCAGTATACTATACGACCTTAGCTTATGTCGTCTCAAGAGAACTAGGACTTAGTGAAGAAGACATTTTAAGAGAGATAAATGAAGATGCGATGGATTCTAAACGCGGCAAGAAGTACATGCTCGAAGATAGAACTATCGAAATGCTCGAGAGTAAAAATGAAAATGCCCTATCCTATTTACAGTCTATCAATTATATAAGAATGCAAGAAGGCAAAAAGACGGTCATCATGGGCTTTGAAAACGTCAGCAGGCGCTATAGATATAACGATTTGTCGTGGCTTTACGACGTGCCTTTTGAAAAGCTCGCGGACGACGGAATAGATAAGATTTTCTTGATTGGAAGATTTCAATACGACGTGGCGACGAGGCTAGAGTATGCGGGTATCGAAAAAGAAAAAGTCGTCCTCGTCGAAAATATCGAATCGCTCTTGGACGAAGTTGTCGATAAATCGGTCGGAAATATATTCACCATGGTATGTTTCGACATGACGGCCATAATAAAAGGTCTATTGGAGGCAAGAAATGAAAAAAAAGAAGATTAAAATAGCACATCTATACTACGATATGATGAATCTCTATGGAGAATCTGGCAATATTTCAGCTTTAGAAAAGTTCATCAAAAGGCAGGGCGTCGATGTCGAAGTCGCGAGACTGAGTCTGGACGATGTGAAAGATTTTAAAAAATTCGACCTCTACTACATAGGCTGCGGTGATGAAGAAAACTTGTTATTGGTTTTGGGAGATTTATATAAATATAAAGATGATATCCAAGCAGCCATAGAAGCTGGTAAGACATTTTTGGTAACTGGCAATGCCATGTCTCTATTCGGAACTAAGTTGGTAATCCCGAAAGGGAAAGACGTATATTATTTGGGTATATTCGATTATAATGCCGTATTGACAAACAGGTTGGTAAGCGAAATATTCTATAAGTTTAAGGACTTGGACGAGGATAAAGGAAGAGATATCGTCGGATTTAAGAATTGCAATTTCAATATCGTAAATAACGAAGGCGACCGCATGTTCGACTTCCAAGATAACATCCGCTACAAAAGATTTTACGGCATGTCATTTGTCGGCCCTATACTCATCAGAAACCCCTACTTCACTAACTATATATTGAAAAATCTCTTTGAAGATTTGGGATTGGAATATAAAGAAATCGACGATACTATCGAATTCGATAGCTATCACAGATATGTGAAAAATTTTATTAAAAACGGCAACTTAGACTAGAACAATCTAGTCTTTTTTGTTATAATTGATTAGAGAATAGGATGTGATTATATGGAGCCTGTACATATCGTGACCGACAAAGAAAATGTCAGTCCGTTAGTATTGATGCCAGGTGACCCACTTCGTGCGAAGTATATCGCAGAGAACTTTTTAGAAAATGCAGTTCTTATAAACGACGTGAGAAATATGTTAGGCTACACCGGAACGTATAAGGGTGTACGCTTGACGGTAATCGGCTCGGGTATGGGTATTCCTTCGATGGGAATATATGCATACGAGCTCGTAAAGTTTTATGGGGTAAAAAAAATTATCAGAATCGGCAGCGCCGGTACGTTGGATGAAAATATCAAAGTAAAAGACTTAGTCGTTGCGACGAGTGCGAAGAGTTTATCGACCTTTGCCCTATCCTTCAGCGGCGAAGAGAAAAAAGAAATGATGGCGAGTGCAAATTTAATCGAAAAGATTCGCGAATCTAAAGATATGTCAAAACACGAAGTACACTTCGGCAAGATTTTGACGAGCGATATCTTCGACGTCTACAGCGACATCTCAAGAACGCTCAAACTTCTCGATTTCACTAATCCGGCGGCTGTCGAAATGGAGACGTTTGGACTATACCACATCGGAGAGTTGACAGGTATCGACACAGCTAGTATAGTAACCGTCGTCGATAGTAAATATACCCCTGATATCGTTTTGACGAGTGAAGAACGCGAGAGTTCTTTAAACGATATGATTAGACTTGCTTTGGAGGCTATAATAAAATGAAAAAATATGAAAGTTTAAAAAAGGTTGACCTACATTGTCATTTGGAGAGTTCTTTGAACATTATGAAAGTTACAAAGTGGACGAGAAAGAACCAAGTCGATGTAGAAAAAAGTATGATACTTAAAAAAGCGGGAGATATGGCCGATTATAAAAGTGCTTATAAATATGCCAATTCTCTATTGCAATCGAAAACGAGATTGAAGGAAGCTGCTATAGAATTAGTTAAAGATTTACAAGCCGATGCGGTCATCTATGCCGAGGTGAGATTAGACCCAGTGAGTCATACAGAGAAAGGTATGAGCATCAAAGAGGTCGTCGAAGCTGTTTTGGAAGGTTTTGAATTTGCGACCATGAAAGTGAAGCTGATTCTCATGATGAAACGCGAGTACGATTTCGAAGTTAATAAATCTATCATAGATTTAGCTAAAAGATTCAGCAAGAAAGGCGTCTGTGCCGTCGATTTGGCTGGCGATGAAGTAACCTACCCTACGCGTCAATTTAAAGAATTGTTCGCTTACGCTAAAGCCCAGGATGTACCATTCGTAATACATGCTGGAGCTACGGGAGACTTCAAGGATATCGATAAGGCTTTGAGTTATGGTGCAGCGCGCATAGGTCACGGATTGAAGGCTATCACCAGTTTTGAGACGATGGAAAAGTTGAAAAAGTTAAACGTTCCTTTGGAGATTTGTTTGACTGCTAATTTGGGTACAGGCGTCGTCGATAGGATTCAAAATCATCCAGTACAAAGACTCATAGATTCAGGCGTAAGCGTCGTCATCGGTACAGATGATAGAACTATTACGAAGACAACGCTTACCGACGAATACATCTTATTAAACAAGTACTTCGGACTTACGATAAAAGAATTTACCGAGATGAATAGAGCTGCGATAGAACATTCTTTCTTGAGCGATAAAGAAAAAAAAGAACTCCTCATGGAGCTCATGTAAAGAACTTTCGGGTTCTTTTTTATTTGGACATCTCTTCGATAGCAGCATATATTTCGTTCCAGTCGTGGACTCTTTTAGTGTGAGGAACGCTACATACTCGGTTATATGGTGCATCCATGATGAGTACTTCGGTAACTTTGGCCAATTTATGGATGTTACTAGGCGTGTCTTCGATAAAGGCGTCTATTTTTAAGTTTTCTACCTCTTTTATCTTGGGAGGTTTAGCAAAAATCAGTTCGTCGTAATAGATGCCATTTTTCTTTAAAAAGTTTTTAGTTATGTCGTGCAACTCCTCTTCGTCTTTCATGTCATATTCGGGGTGGAAATAGCGAGCAGTGACGACATATATGTTGTTGCCCTCTTCTTTTAAGCGTCTGGTAATTTTTCCTACGCCTTCTAAGGCCGGAGCAGTTTTCAAGTATTCTAAGAAGTATTCATTCCAAAAATCTTCTTCGAGAGATTTGTCGACGGCAAAGATGTCGCTGATATCCAGTCCGTTTTCGTCGACTATTTCTCTATTCAAGAATATCTTACCCTTCTCTTTTATAAACTTTAAAACGTCGGTCATGACTCCATCGATGTCTATTCCTATGTTCATCTTTTATTATGACCCTTCTATTTGTTCAATCTGTTCAGTTCTCTCATCATCTGATTGACTTGTTTCTGACTAGGTTTGCGTCCCATACCGCTCATCAGCGTCTCTATCATTTTTTCGTTGATAGGTGGATTTTTGGCCATGTACTTTTTCATCATCGTGCGAGCGATTAAAAAACCGGCGACGAGGCCTACTAGCAAGCCTATTACTATCATCAATATATCGTGTGCTAAACTCATCTATTTCAACTCTCTTTCTAAGACATATTATACTAAACTAGCTCTTCTATGACAACCAAAAATAATCTTTTTCTTCGAAGTCGATGACGAAGAGGTCGGGAAACACCTTCAGAGCTCCAAAAAAGGTAGGATTGTTGAGAGAAGACTTGAGCCGGAGGTAAGTCTTATAGATGGTCAGTTTCGAAGACTCGTCGGTGTAGTAATTATTTATCAAGTGGTTGTTGTTAAACTTGGTATAGAAGTCGTTATCCTGTAGGATGTTAAAAAGGGACAGGTTGATTGATCGGATGTCGAAGGGACCACACACCTCTTCGTACATCTTGACGGCTAGATTGATGTCTTTCTTGTCCATGGTGTGGATGTTTTCGAGTGCGAGAAAAAGATTGTACGGCTGATTTTTCGTAATCGTTTTGAATTCGGGGGTTATCTTAAAGATATAAAAGGTTCTCATTTCATCACCAAAAAAAGCATACCATAGAAAGTATGCATATTTTGTCGAAATGCGTCGATTAAAGTATATCTTCAAACTTTTTGTCGTTTTTTCTAATCGTCAACACTTCTTCATTTTTGATGGCCTCTTTGATGAGCGTCTCGTAGTCGATTAGGCCCTCGTAATCTACGCACTTATCGCGTTCCGGGTTGATGACTGGATGTTCGGGCACAAAAATCGTACAGCAGTCTTCGTATGGCAAGATGCTCGTCTCATAAGTCCCTATCTTTTTAGAGATATCTATAATCTCCAGTTTATCGAGACAGGCGACCGGCCTTATGACGGGCAGGCTGACTACTTCGTTGATGACACTCATGCTCGCTAGAGTCTGACTCGCGACTTGACCGATGGATTCTCCATTTACGAGTATTTTAGCGTTGTTCTTGTGTGCTATGCGTTCAGCGATGCGATACATCATGCGGCGCATGATAGTAATCAAATATTCGTGAGGAATATTTTTATATATGGTCTCCTGTATTTCGGTAAAATTTATGACGTGCAGTTTGATGTATCCCGAGTAAGAAGACAAAATTTTGGTGAGCTCTTTTACTTTTTCTTTAGCGGCGTCGCTCGTATGGGGAGGACTTTCGAAATAAATGCCCTCTATTCGCACTCCTCTTTTCATCGCAAGATATCCTGCGACAGGAGAGTCGATGCCACCCGAGAGCATAAGTAAGCCCTTGCCTTGGACGCCGACGGGATAGCCGTGAAGTCCAGGAGTACCATCTAAATAGATGTAGGACTTATTGAAACGGATTTCGATGTCTATCATCAGTTTCGGTTCGTGGACGTCTACTTTGGAGTTCTTCTTATGCTGTAAAACGACTCCTCCTAATATTCTACTCACTTCCATCGACGTGAGAGGATAGCCCTTAAAGCTTCTCTTGGTGCGAACTTTAAAAGTATCGATATCGATATCGTCTATCAATGTGCGCAAGTTATCTTTTAGGTCTTCTATAGCGATGCTCTCATACTCGTAGCCGATGATTATCTCGTGAATGCCGAAGACATAGGAGAGTTTCTTTTGAATACTCTCTAAGTCTTTTGAAAAGATGAACATGCGACCGTTGTCGTATTCGATTTTATAGTCGAGCCCATCTAGAGCTACTTCGATATTCTTCTTCAAAGTTTTGATGAAAAATTTGATGTTGCCCTTCTTGGTCGTCAGTTCGCCATATTTAATTATTATAAGTTTATTCATGTACATCACTCAGTTCTAAGAGCTTATTATACACTATATCGAAAGAATAGAGAAATTTATTCAACTCGTCGAAGCTAGTTTTGTGCGACAAAGAGATTCTAAGCGATGTATTCGCGCGCGCTTCATCTTTATATAGAGCCATGACGGCTTCCGATGGACCGCCTTTCGAACAGGCCGTATTGGTACCGATGTAGATGTCGCGTTTCTCTAAGGCGTGGATGAAAGTCTCCGGTTTTATCGTCATCAGGCTGATGTTGAAGATATGGGGTATGGAATATGGCGTCTTGTTTATTTTTATCTTTGGGTTTTTCATGATGGTCGAAGTCAGCTTATCGTTTAGAAGCTTGACGACGGATTCGTTTTTAGTGACGTTCGTTACCGCGAGGCGAAGAGCCTTCGAGAAAGCGACGATGAGAGGAAGTGACGGAGTTCCTGCGCGAAGAGAGTCGCCCGAACCGTGAATGACAGGTTCTAAGTTTATCTTTGGACTTTTGTAGAGCATGCCTATACCCTTAGGACCGTATATCTTGTGGCCGGATATGGAAGCCATGTCGACGTCGTGCATGTTTACGGGAACTTTACCGACAGCTTGAGTCATGTCGGAATGCAAGACGGTATTCTCGTTTTGTTTTTTGATTATTTGACGTATCGTCTTTAGGGGTTGCCTGATGCCCAGTTCGGAATTGACCGTGACGATGCTCACGAGGATAGTATCATCTTTTACTTTTTTCTTCAAATCTTCGAAGTCGATTAGCCCCTCTTCCGTGTTTTCGACATAAGTTATGGTAAAACCTACTCTTTTTAAGTAGTCACAGATGCCATATATCGAAGGATGTTCTAACTTGGAGACGATGATATTCTTACCCTTTTTTGAGTTTTTAAGGCAGTATCCGACTAAAGCTAAGTTGTTAGCCTCGGTCGAACCGCTCGTATATATTATATCATCGGTAGAGATATCTAAAATCTCCCCTATCTGTTTAGTCGCACTTTCTAATAATTCGTGAGATTTTTGTCCCAATGAATGAAGAGAATTAGGGTTACCTATGTATTCCTTCGTCGCTTTTATATAACTATCCAATACTTCTTTACTTACAGGCGTCGTTGCCGAATAATCTAAATATATCATATGTTTTGTCACCTACCTTTATAGTATATCACGGCTCGTGTGTTATTACCAAGACATTTTGCACTTATTCAAAATAAAAATTTGACCGGGGAAGGAAGTCAAATTTTAATCTAAGATTTTTTTACTTTTAATATTTAGATTTTCGTCGAGTTCATAGATGATAGGAACGCCAGTTTTTAGTTCTAGATTGGGTATTTCTTCGTCGCTTATTTTTTCTAAGTATTTTATGAATGCGCGAAGGGAATTGCCGTGAGCGACGACGAGGACGTTTTCTCCTTTTAAAAGGTGTTCTCTAATGTTCTCTTTATAATATTCTATTACGCGTTTGTAAGTATCTTTGAGACTTTCAGAAAGTGGAAGCAGATATTTTAAAACGTCGCTGTACTTGGGGTCGTTACCAGGGAAACGCGGGTCATCGATAGAAAGTTCAGGTGGTTTGATGTCGTAGCTCCTTCTCCACTTTAAGACTTGTTCGTCGCCATATATATCGCGCGTTTCTTGTTTGTTCCAGCCTTGGAGCTTGCCGTAGTGGCGTTCGTTTAACTTATACGATTCTTCAGTCGCGATGTCCTTTCTCAATTCTTTTTTGATGCATTTAAGAGTGTTTTGGGCACGAATCAAGACAGAAGTAAAAGCTATATCGAAGTCGATGCCGGTATTTTTTAAGAGCTTACCTGCCCTTTTAGCCTCTTCGATACCCTTTTCACTCAAGTCGACATCTGTCCAACCGGTAAATTTGTTTTCCAAGTTCCATACGGATTCGCCATGGCGAACTAATACTAAATACATGAGACACTTTCCCTTCTATTCTAACAAAATTATAACAAGAAAAAAGCGCACATACAAGATATGTGACTTCTTATTTACAGCAACAGCGATTATTCATCGCCGTTTTTGTTTTTAAATTGGATGATAATCGGAGTTCCCTCTAGTTCAAAATTGCTCCGCAGAGTATTCTCTAAGTATCTCTGGTATGAGAAGTGTACTAAGCCCTTGTTGTTTACATTAAAAGTGAACTTAGGCGGTTTAGAACCGGATTGGTTGACGAAATATATCTTTAAGCGTCTTCCTTTATAGCTAGGTGCTGGGTGCAATAGTGCTGCATCTTGAACGACGTCGTTTAAGACGCTGGTCTTGAATTCGCGCGTCGCATTTTCATATGATTCGATTATCGCTGGCATTAAAGTATGGATTCTCTTTTTCGTTAGTGCGCTCAAGAAGACTATTTTGGCATAAGTAGCGAATTGGAATTCGTTTCGGATACGAGCTGTCCAATCTTTAATCGCAGAGTTTTGATTTTCTATCTTGTCCCACTTGTTGACAGCGATGACGAGGCATTTGCCGGCATCTATCGCATATGAAGCTATGTGTTTGTCGTGTTCGATTATGCCTTCTTCGGCATTGATGACGAGGACGCAGACGTCCGATTCTTCGATAGCTCTTAGAGTTCTAATCAGACTATATTTCTCGACGGCTTCGAATATCTTACCCTTCTTGCGCAGACCTGCTGTGTCTACTGCGATATAAGGTTTGCCTTCGTAGTTAAATTTAGTATCGACGGCGTCCCTAGTGGTACCTGCGACATCGGAGACGATGACCCTCTCTTCGTTTAAAAGAGCATTGGTAAGACTAGATTTGCCAGTGTTCGGTCTTCCTATAAAGGAGAACCGCAAGATGCCGTCGTCGGGAAGAGTCGGATTGTCGTTCCAGCCATCTGTTATCTCGTCGAGAAGCTCCGTTATTCCCAATTTGTGTTCGGCACTTACTGGTAAAACCTTCTCGAAACCGAGTTCGTAAAAACTGTAGATGTTCTCTTCTCTTTGGGCGTTGTCTATCTTGTTGACGGCGACGATAACTTTTTTGTCGTATCTCTTTAAAATGGCAGCAATCGTGCGGTCGTTTTCGGTTATATCGGTAAGGCCATCGACTACGAAGACGCAGACGTCAGATTCTTCGATAGCCATTTCCGCCTGTATTTTGATGCGGTCGTTGAAGGCTTCATTCGAAAGGTCTATACCACCCGTATCGATTAAGTGAAAAGTTTTATTCTTATATGTTACTCGGCCATATACGCGGTCGCGCGTAATTCCGGGGTTATCTAAAATTATGGATTTTTTTTCTCCGATGAGGCGATTGAATAGAGAACTTTTACCCGTATTTGGGCGACCTATTAAAGAAACTGTGTACATATCTATTCTCTCCTTTCAAACTCAATTTTTAAGGCATCCTAAAGGACATACTATTACGCCATCTTCTCTTCGATAGGCGTATTCCGTTGCGGTCAGTATCATCAAGAAAGAAGGTTCGTTCATCTTATTGACATCAATTACTTCTTTGAATTTTAATAAATTTTTGGCAGCTTCGTCCAATACTTCATTTCCACCTAGTTTTACTTCGATGGCAGCCCATCTTCCATTGTGTAAATGAACTACTGCGTCGCATTCGAGGCCATTTTTATCACGATAGTAAAATACTTCACCCTCTAAATTTTGGGAGTATATTCTCAAATCTCTTATACACATAGCTTCGAACATCAAACCAAACGTATTAAAGTCTTGTAATAAATCTTTATCAGTGGCTTTGAGAGCCGCCATGGCGAGAGATGGGTCAGTAAACTCTCTTTTCTCACTAGACCTTATAACTGTTTTGCTTCTAAGTTTTGGCTGCCAGCAATCGACCTTCTCCAAGACAAACATCTTTTCTAAAGCATCGATGTAATTGGCAATCGTCTTTTCAGAAACGATATCTTCTGCGATATCGACATCAGCTTTAATCGTCGATAAGCTCGCCGTCGAAGAAACATTTCTAGCAAGACTTTTCAATACACCCCTTACTTTAGCCGGACTCCTTTTAGTGCCGTCTATTTCGTGGATATCTTTATTTATAATCATTTCGATATATTCATTAGCATATATCAAGGCTTTTTCGGCATGGACATCTACTGCTTCTGGCCAGCCGCCGCGGGCGATTAGAAAAGCGATATCTTTCAAATTTTGTTTAGAAATTCCCTTTATATCTGCATTACCGTCGAAAAGACTTTTTAAAGACACTTCACCAGTCGATTCCTCCGATTCATAAAGCGACATAGGCCTCATTAAAACGCGAGCGATTCTTCCTGTTCCTGTGTGTTTCGGTATATTATCTTCGCCTTCGTTAGAATAGTTTTCTCTAGGAGTAGCTGAACCCGTCAAAATGTACTGCCCTTTGAGTCTCGTTTTGTCTACATCGTATCTTATCGAGTCCCAAACTATTGGAAACACTTGCCATTCATCTATGAGTAAAGGCTTTTCCCTTTCTAAAAATAGTGACGGTTGGGTATTCGCAATTTGTTTATTATTCTTATACATATCGGGATTTTGAAATTCTAAAATGCTCTTAGAAAACTGTCTTCCCGTCGTCGATTTGCCACACCATTTGCAACCTTCGATGAGTATTGCTCCAAACAGTTCCATGCGTTTAGATATATAATCATCTACCAATCTAGGCATATATTTATCCATAAAAGTTCCTCTTTTCTATCAATATTATAACGTATACTTCTATGTTTAGCAACATTTTACTTCCGAATTTGGCGCAATTTTACTTCCGAATTTGGCGCAGGTTTACTTCCGAGTTTGGCGAATTTTTACCAAAAGAAAAACTTAGATTTCATCTAAGTAGCTCTCTATTATATTGTATATTTCCTGCTTACCCTTTTTGTTGACGCTGGAGAAATAGACTATGTCGTCGCCATCTTCGAGTTTGATGGTCTCTTCGACGATTTTCATCTGTTTGTCACGAGCCTTCATTTTAACTTTGTCGAACTTGGTAGCGACGACGGTAACGGGAATCTTATAATATTTTAAGTAGTTATACATCAAGACGTCGTCTTCCGTAGGCCTAATTCTAAAGTCGATGAGCAAGAAAACTCTTTTTAGAGTGTAACGAGTCTTTAAGTAGTCCTCTATCATGAGTCCGAATTTCTTTTGGGTAGGCTTGTCGACTTTAGCATAGCCATAGCCGGGAACGTCTACGAGGTAAAAAGAGCTATTTACAAAATAGAAATTCAGAGTCTGCGTTTTTCCTGGTGTGCTCGATGTGTGCGCATAATTCTTTTTGTTTATTATAGTGTTTATGAAACTGCTTTTCCCTACATTGCTTCGTCCGACGAGTAAAAACTCCGGGTCGTCACCCTTCGGATATTGGTCTGTCCTAACTGCAATATTGGTAAGCTCTGCCGATTCGATTTTCATCTATACCACCTCATATAAACTTTCTTTCTATTCTCTTTTGTCATCTTCTTCTGCTTGTTCCGCGGAGCCTTTTAACTGGTCCCGCTATTCCTATTAGATAGCTCGAATCTTGAATTCGGGCATTATCCAATAACATTTCGACGTAAGCCGAATCTTCATTAGCTAATTTAACTTTAAACGCTTCCTGTCTTTGGTAATAGCTGACGATTTCTCTTACTTCTCTGAGTTCTTGTTTGGCTCTATCCAAGTCATCTTCATATATAGTCCTTTGCCATTCGCCATCTACACTATCCCACTTTAAGACTATTGCATCGTCGGCATCTCTTTTTAGCTGCGCTACTGCATCTTTGGTGAACTCTCTAAGCGCATGACTGAATAGGCGCGTCGTCTTTTGTATGCCAATCTTGCCACGTTTGCAAATCCTCTGATATAAAATGTCCATGAGGTAAATAGTTTTTATATTCATTTTTTTTGCGAAATTTCCTATGGCACCCTGTTCGAAAAGTTGTTTCATTCTCTTTTCTCCCACTGCTATTTCGATAAGACGCACGAGGTCGTACATTTCGGTCGAGCGGACAGGAATGTCGAAAAGTCTTTTTAAAATGAGTTCTTTATATGCTTCATAGAGACCGAAGCCTATATGCGAAGTAATATTTTTACCACTTGGGGAAGTACAAACCGATACAGATTCGAACCCTCTTGTGACAAAATTTGGATATTTTCTCGTCATCGTCATATCGAAAAGTGCGCGGATTAAACTGTTCGTGACATCTTCACTGTCTACTAAAAGTGTATTGTTTTCTAAATCGTATGTACCGGTAAGACCACTCGTCCTAAAATCGATAGCTGTATTCTTAAATTGCGTATAGAGCATCGAAAGATCGAAGCCGGCATTTTCCATCGTTCTCATGTAGCGGTTGATTATCTTACTCTCGTTCATCTTGATGCCCGTTTTGTTTATGCTCTTTTTAATACCCTTAATTCTCGAAGAGGTAGGCACGTCGTTTATCCTTATGAAATGATAGTCTATTTCTCTTATGAGACTGTATTTTTTCTTTTTCTCTAAGGCGAAGACGTCGAAGGATACATTACTATTATTCGTGCGATTAACTTCTAACTTATCCATATATTGTCTCCTTCCGTGTACTAAAATTATATAGGAAAGTGTAAAAATTTGCAAACAAAAAATACAATAGAGTAGAAAAAAAGCCCATAATCTGGTATAATGACTTCGGTGAACGATAGTGAATTATCCGTTTAAAGAACATGGAAAGTATCAAAAAAACGTAGTCGACTATAGAAATCGCGGGATGGATTTAGAGAGTCTTATCAATCAGGCTAATGAATATTATTTAGATATGGATAAGGCTGTGATTTACAAGAAACCTACTCCCATCGGCATAATCCATGTCGATTATTCGGTAAATAAGATTACCGATGCCTATTTTAAAGATAAATCTACTTTTGATTACAATGGGATTTATAGAAATAGGTATATCGATTTCGAGGCCAAAGAGTCCCATTCTAAGACTTCTTTTCCCCTATCGAACATAAGCGAGCACCAGATAAAGCACTTGAGGCGCATTTTGAAGCACGGAGCGGTGAGCTTTTTGATAGTGAGCATCCGCGGAGAGTATTATCTTCTCAAGGGAGAGGACCTATTGGATTTCATCGATAAAAATGAGAGAAAAAGCATACCATACGAGTTTTTTAAAACCGAGTGTTATAAAATAGAAGAAAGACTGAGACCGGCGATTGACTATTTAAGAGTAGTCGACGAGGTATATTTCAAAGGAGAATGATTTATGGCAAAAAACAATGAATCAAAAAAGACTGGAAACAAAGGGAAAAAGGTACAATTTTCTAAGATTACTCAGAATATTAAGAGTATGAAAAAGAAAAAGAACGCAGAAAAGATAGAGCAGCCAGCGCGACCAAAGAAAAAGCGAGGCGTAATGAACAAAGTTTTAATCGCGTTTATGATCGTCATGATATTGGGGGCGCTATCGGTTTTATCATTCGCGGTCTACATAATCATCAAATCGCCCGATTTCGACGTAGAAAAGCTTTATAGCAGTGCATCGACCACGATATACGACATAAATAATAATGTCATTGCCGAGCTAGGAGTCGAAAAGCGCGAGAATGTAACCTATGACGAACTGCCGGAGATAGTAGTCGATGCCCTAATAGCGACGGAGGATTCGAAATTCTTCCAGCACGCGGGAATCGACATCTTGCGTTTCGGTAAAGCTGTCGTTGGACAGCTCTTAGGTCAAGGAGGTGCGGGAGGCGGCTCTACCTTGACCATGCAGGTTGCGAAAAACTCGTACAGTAGAGATGAGAACGGACAGATAGCTGACTCAGGAATTCCTGGCATCATTAGAAAATTTACAGATATATATATGGCTGTTTTTAAGATAGAAAAAACCTACTCTAAACAAGAGATAATCGAGTTCTATGTCAATCAGGCGAACTTCGGAAGCGGCGCATATGGCATTCAGCAAGCTGCTCAAACTTACTTCAAAAAGGATGTCGGTGAACTCAACTTAGCAGAAGCTGCCCTACTCGTCGGACTTTTCCAAGCGCCGGGAGCTTACAATCCTTACGTAGCACCCGAAACTGCTCAGTCGAGAAGAAACCAAGTATTAAATTTGATGGTAAGACATGGCTATATAACTCAAGAAGAAGCTGCAGTAGCAAGATCGATAGACGTTTCGAGTATGCTGTCCGGTTACAACTACTCTTATTCGCAATATCAGGGCTTTATAGATGCCTTGGCCGCGGATGTCGAGAAAGAAACCGGCAAAAATCCATACGATTACTCCATGAAAGTCTACTCTACTCTCGATCCAGAGAGACAAAAAGTCATCAACGACTTCTACGAAGGGAAGACGGGATTTAAATGGAAAAATGACGTCATCGAATGTGCTGTAGCTATAACCGATGTCAATACGGGAGCTATCGTGGCATTAGGACGAGGAAAAAATAAAACTGGTGAACGCCAATGGAACTTGGCGACGAGCATTCGAAGACATCCTGGTTCGACGATAAAGCCTATTTTGGACTATGGTCCTGCGATTGAGTACGAAGGTTGGGGAACGGGTTCGTTCGTCATGGACGACGTTTACTCCTATTCGAATGGACAGACGATAATGAACGTTTCGAACGACTACTATGGCATTATGACTGCTAAAAGAGCATTGGCACAGAGTAGAAATATACCTGCTTTGCAAGTGTTCCAAGCTACTAGCCAAGCCGATAAATACGAGTTTGCTACGAATTTAGGAATAGATATACCGCTCAATTCCGACAAGCAAATTTTCGAAAGTGCCTCTATCGGAGCATTCGACGGAGTCAGTCCACTTCAGTTATCAGCAGCGTATGGAGCTTTTGCTAGAGGTGGCATATATATCGAACCGTATACGTTTAATAAAGTAGAATTTAACAATACGGGCGAGACTTATAACCATACGCCGAAGAGAACTAAAGCTATGAGCGAAGAGACAGCTTACATAATAAATTATATTTTGAGATATGCAGTTGCAAGTGGCAATGTCAAAATCGGTTCAGGCGTAGCGGGAACGGATGTTGCAAGTAAAACCGGTACGACGAGTTTAGATGCAACGACTATCAAAAATAAGGGTCTATCGAAAAATGCGATAAGAGATATTTGGCAAGTAGTATATTCGCCAGACTACGCGTTAGCATTCTGGTACGGGTATGACGAACCGACTAAGCAATATCACATGACTTCATATGAAGGTTGGAATGCGAGAACGAGCATCGCGTCTGTATTGACACCGAGAATTATGAAAAAGAATTCTCGTTTCAATCGTCCGAGTGGCGTTACAGAAGTCGTAATAGAACTGGAGACCAATCCTGTACAATTAGCAAGCGAGGCAACGCCAGCAAATCTTAGAAGCACTGAAATATTTAAAAAAGGAACAGAACCGACAGAAGTATCATACCGTTTTAGGCAATTGGAAGATGTATCTAATTTGACCTACTCCACTGTCGGAAATCAGATAAATTTATCTTGGAGTGCCATCGACACGCCAGATGCGATAGATGACGATTTCTTACAAGATTATTTCATCGAAGGCTATAGCAGATGGGCAGACAAATATTATCAGAGGCGATTAGAATACAATCAAAACAATATTGGCACCGTAGTATATGAAATATTCGTCAAGCAGGCCGATGGAACGCTTTACAGTTTAGGAACGACTAGTTCGACATCGTTTAGTACGCCTCTTACGAATGCTACTTCAGTCACTTTAGTCGTCAAGAGCAGATACTCTATATTTAGAGATAATGCTTCAAATGGTCGCGAGATAAATGTCAGCATAAGCCCTTCTATCCTTCCTCCTGTTACAGGTGGGGACGAGGAATCCGATAATCCAAACGACAGTTCTGGTAGCACGAGTGACAATGAAACAGAGTAATATTGCAAACTAAAAAGCTTCGAGTTTAATCTCGAGGCTTTTTACATATGCTATTTTTAAATGGACACTTTTCGCATAAAGGATTTTTAGCTTTGCAAATATGTCTTCCGAACAGGACCATTTGGACATGAGTTTTACACCACGTATCGCTTTCGAAAAAAGAACATAGTTTCTTTTCGATATCTTCGACACCGTCCGTCTGTTCGGATAGACCGAGACGCTTACTCACTCTCGTCACATGGGTATCGACGGCGAAAGTTGGGTCGCCAAAAAGCTCACCGAAGACGACGTTACACGTTTTATGTCCGACGCCGGGAAGACTTTCGACGACCGTTCTATCATGAGGAACGCGGGATTCATAGTCTCTTACCAAGGTTTCGCAAATCCTCTTTACATATTCGCTCTTTCTCTTTTGGGTACCGACTGGTTTAATAATATCTTCTATTTTCTTTGCATCCATAAGAGCTAACTCTTCGATGTCATACTTAAACAGTTCTTTAGTCACTTCGTTTACTCTCTCGTCTGTCGTTTGAGCGCTCAGCATGACGGCGAGTAACAATTCGTAATCTAAAGTATAGTTTAATGGACATTTGGGATTCGGAAATAATACATCTAACTCTTTTATAATATCTCTATTCTTCATCATCTAACCAATTGTAGTCGAAGAGGGCGTCGTCATTTCTGACCTTCGGCTGTTTTCTCCGCTTTAAATATAATTCCACTTCTTTGCCATTTTTCAGGCCCTTTTTGTTCCATTCGATAAGAATGGCGTCGATGTATCTAAGAGTAAAGGATCCGTTGAAAATGGCCTCTTTTAGTGCACTGTTGATGAGTTCTTCGCTGTAGCCCTTATCTAACCAATTATTGATGGGTTCAAATTCCATCTAAGATAGAGGCCTTCCGAATTCGCGTTCGAAGAGATTAAAGACGGATTCGTCGTTCGATTTCTTCACGCTTTCGTTTATGTCGATAGCGATAGAAGCGTAAAAGGGGGTCAAATCGATGATTTCCTCTACTTTGCCATCGCGGTTTTTCTCCATTTTGATTGAAATGAGGTTTCTATTAGTAATATTGGAAAAGGCTTTCATGATGGCCAGTTCGGACATACCGAATTTCTCCCTTATCTCGTCGACATCTAAGATGGGATGAGTATTATTGCCACAGAAGTAGATTATTAAAAGAGCTTCGTCTAAAGTTAAATCGTTTTTTTTGATAGTTCGAAGGATGTCTTCGCCTATGACAAAATTTTGTTTTTGATACAATTTAACGATAGTATCGCCCATGTTTTCACTTCCACTTCTCTTTTATATATTCTTCTAACTCTTTGTCTCTATTAGGTAGATTACCACTTATTACTTCTCTTAGCAAGTCTTTTTTGATTTCTTTTATAAGTGGCCCAGTTGGGATGTTTAAAATACTTTTTATTCGCTCACCGTCGATGGCCAGTTCGCTGTCGTTACGTATCGGTAATTCGTCGTATATTTTCAATATATCTTCGCGTTCTATTCGCAAGATATCGCCAGCGACCAGTGAATCATATAGCCCTGCTTCAAAAATAGTTTCTCTGTTTACTGTTTTCTTTTTGACGATTTCGCGCAGCAAAGCGATGCGTTTCTTCTCTAACTTAGTGAAGGGATAATTTGGCGAAAACTCCAATTCCGACCAAGAACCGATTATGTCGTAATTCGTTCTAAAGTTATCGTCAAAGGAAATCTCTAGCACTTCGAGAAGACCCAGTTCTTTTAAATATTGAAGGCCACGTTTAGCTTTTTTAGAAAGAAGTATTTTATCCAGTTCGCGCTTCTTTCTATCATAAGATATCTTTTTAATCAATTCTTTATGCTCCAATATATATTCGAGAGCCGATTGCTCTATTTCGAAATCGTACATAATAGCGAAACGCAGTGCCCGCATGACGCGCAAAGGGTCGTCGTTAAATTTGACTGCCGGCTCACCAATCACACGGATAAGCCGATTTTGGAGGTCCTGAAAGCCGTGTAAGGGGTCATAGATGTTACCCTTGCTATCGAGACAGATGGCATTGACTGTGAAGTCTCTCCGTTTTAAATCGGTTAAAACATCCGTGACATATTCCACTTTAGTAGGACGCCTAAATTCATAGTCGCCTTCTATTCTAAAAGTCGTCACATCGACATTTAAATCGCGATAATTAAAACGTTGACTACCAAAAGCTTCACCCGATGTTATAGAGAATATTTCGCGAATCTCTTTTGGCTTAGCCGAGGTAGCTATGTCGACGTCGCACGAGACGATACCGAGAAGATAATCTCTTACGAATCCTCCGACGATATAGGCCGGATAGCCCTTTTCTTCTATTTTCTTTAACAGCTTTAATGCGTCTTCTATAATATGTCATCACCCTTTAATATAAGCATATCCATTATAGCATTTTAAGGACGCTTTAAGCAAGACTTAACAATAATTTTTATGGTATATTTTAAAGAGTGTTCTGCCTATTTGTTTGCCCGTGTCGTATAGAGTTTCGACCAACTTGGCGACGGCATTTAGAAGCGTTCCACTTATAGCTCCTCCACCCGTTATTTTTGTCAATTCTTCATTTTTTAATATCATTTTATCTCCTCTTTCCACATTTTATAGAATTATAGTAACCATCCAGGACGCCCAATAATAGGATAATCAGTCCTCCAATAATCATGGCTAAACCAGGGCTGCCACCACCCTCGATAGATAATAGTTCTCTTTCTTGTAATAACATGTTTTCAATCCTTTCTAAGTGTAATTACATCATTAAATAATTTCTTTTTGTCGCGGTGCGTTATATATATGAGAGTTAGTTCTTCCATGCTTTGCAGGTTGGCGATGATTTCATCTTCCATATCCAAATCGACACTCGAAAGCGTTTCATCGACGATGAGAACGGCCGGTCTTTTGTATAAGGCACGCGCTAGGATAATCCGCGAACGCTCTCCTCCCGATAGATTGGACGCCCCTTCTAAAAGGACGGTGTCTTTGCCCTCGCGTCTCTTTTTTATTATTTCATCGACTTTCGTCATGGCTATCACTTCTTTAAACCGCTTTTCGTCAAAATCACCTAAAGCGATATTTTCGGCGACGGATTTTCTAAAGAGTGTTTCTTCTTGTCCGACATATACGATATAGTTGCGAAGAATGTTCGTACCTAGACTTTTAATGTCCTTTCCGTTCAAAGATATTTTTCCCATATAGGAAGCGTAGTATCCGGCAAGGCACTTCACCAGGGTGCTCTTACCCACACCGGATGGGCCACATAGAAGTATTTTATCTCCTCTTGCGATGCGAAGAGAGATGCCATCTACGACGCGATTTAAGGAGTCATAAGAATAACTGAAATCGGTTATAGCTATGTCTTTAAAGTCTTCTTTGACCGATGATGTCCGCTTTTCTTCTTCGACATCTAATAATTCGGATAAAGACCGATAGGATACTTTAGCTTTAATGAGATGGACAAAAGTATCCATCAAGCTCTCTAAAGACGAATACAATAAGGCAAAAAGCGATTCGATGAGCATGAGGTCATAAAGTGTAAAAGATTCGTTCAAAAGAGAAAAACCTATGAAGTTTACTAAAAAGATAGCAGAATCGTAAATATACATCTTCAGTTCATCCGTCATCGTGAGAAAACGATTTGCCCTTTCCCGCATACCGGTATATTTTTTTAAATCAGCTCCCGCTGTCTCTAAAAATACATCCTCTTTATTCAAGTTCTTAACGCTTTCGATAGCGTCGAGCGTCTCTATTAAAGTGCTTTTATATTCGTCGTTACTCTTTAAGACCTCCTTAGTACTTCTGAATATCTTTTTCTTTAAAAATGGCGTCAAAAGGACGATTCCTATAGCGAGCACTAAGTAAATGCAAGTAAGCCTTTTCGAAATACTAGAAGATATCACGAGAGTCATGATGATGGTAAGGACGTCCAAAGTGTTTAGAAAACATAGGCGGACGACTAACTCTTTGATGAAGGAAAGTTCTTCTACTTTGCGCAGCAACTCACCCGTCCTCTTCCTTTTTAAAACAGAAAGCGGCATCTGCAGTAGGTGGTCGACGAATTTGTAGACGGTATCGTCTTCTAAACGCTTGTTTAAGTGTTCTAAGGCGATAATGCGCACGTTAGAGAGTTCGAAGGCAATGACTCTTATGATGACGAATAAAGCGGTCACTATAAGAGCATCCGAGACGATACTCAAAGCCTTCAGATGGAATGACGACAATATTCCCAAAAGCGCTATAGCTATATTGAGAATGGCGATTTTAAAGATGTTTCTGCGCTGAGTTTTTAATACGTTTAATAGTAGTCGTCTGATACTTTGACTTTTTCGGTAATGGGGAATATCGCCCTCTTTGACGACTTCTATTACGTGCCCGGTAAATATTTTTCTAAATTCATCTTTAGAGTAAATCTTTTTGCCACAGGCGGGGTCCATCGCGATAATATTGCTTCCTTTGAGCTCGTAGATGACGACGAAGTGTTCATAGCCATCTATAGAGACGTGGGCAATCGCTGGCAAGGTAAGAGAGCCTAAATCCTTTTCACTTACTCTTTTACCCGTTGCCGAGAATCCGTATAGGGATAGCGCACGCACCAGTTCTAAGGCATTAGTACCCGACTTATCAGTCGAAGTGTCCTCTAAAATCTTTTCTAAAGGAACATATCCTCCATAAAAGGAGAGAATGCTGGCGATAGATACTGCTCCACAGGAAGAAGCATCTTCTTGGATATATATAACGTTTTTGCGCATGGGTTACTCCTTTCTAACTACAAAAATAGTAATAAACCCGCTAAAAGCTTCAGCAAAAATATAAGGCGCATTTTAGTCCTCCTTTCTAACCCCTCTACTTATTATTATACCGGACAGATTTCATTTTTCTC